>JAGNMH010000426.1 GCA_017991275.1 Acidobacteriota bacterium | reverse complement strand
CTGCTAATCGTGCCGCGACCTGCGCCAACTGCGGACAAATCGGACATGTTCAATCCGTCATCCGAAGCTTCGATTCGCAGCAGCAGCAAATACTGTCCGGGCACTTGAGTCGGTAAGCGCGAAGCGTCAGGCCCAGGCAATGTGTACCGTCCACCCGAAGGCAGAAAAACATTGAAGCGGCTGACCTGTGAAAACCTCGCCTGCGAACCGCGTTCTTCGACTGGCAGCGAAGCTTCCGGCAAAAGGTCGCGTTCGCTTGGCAGCGGATCGCCCGGTCGAACAACTTCCCAGCGTCCGCGCAATCTACCTGAACCGGTGTATTTGATTTCGGCGCGCACCGCCGGAGCTTTTTTGCCGGGTTCGATGAACAGAACTTGAGGCTCCTGCCCGCTGGCTGAAATGCCTGTGCTGGCTCCAAAGCCAAGCTGCACGTCGGTCAGCGAAAACGGAGCCGCGATGCCGTTGCCGGTCAATCGCATGGTGACGGCGATAAATTGATCCACGCCGCCTTTGGGATTGGTGAACCGGCGGACGTAAAAGAATTGCGAATCCTGTCCGGCAGCGGCGGCTTGATAAGCCTTGCGCGCCACCGAAGCCGGAACAGAAACCACGTCGGTGTAAGCGTTCGTTCCGCTGCGGCGCGACACGTCGAAACGGCGCGGCAACGTTCCGTAAATCGTGCCCGGCACACAGTTGAAGCCGATGGCTGGCGAAGCGGATTGAATGTCTCCGCACCATAAGGTTTCCGCCGGGACGTAATCGCCCAAATTGCCGTAAGTCAGAAAGACCGTCGTCGCTCCCTGGCTGTAAACGTTGACGTTCGTTGGACTGACCTTGATTTGGTTTTGGGCGAACGCCGAAGCAGCCAGACAAATCAGTAAGATTGTGATTGAGATAAATCTGTTCACGATAGCTCCCCGCTGTCGTGTTCGTAATTCCGCCTTTAGGCGGCTTGCAGCCGCGCAGCCACCTAAATGCGGAACTACAAACACGCTAAAAGAATATGAAGTTCAGCCCGGTGTTGAACGTGTTCAGCTTCGTCAGATTGCTGATGCTTTCGACGAAGTTGTTGGTCCGCGCGAATCGGTTGGAGTAACGGATGAAGTAAATCATCTGCACTTTCTTGAACTTGTTTTCGCTTTCGCGCGTCAGCCTGTAATTCCATTGCAGGTCGAATTCGTCATTGCGGCTGTTGGTTGTTCGACGCAAATCTCCTGCTCCCAAAGTCGCAAAAGTCGCGTTGACCGTCTGCCGAGCCGTCGCCTGCCAGTTCGCCACAAAACCCAGCCGCAAGGTGCGATTGGTGTTGGCCTGTTCGCGGTTGTTGGCGTCCTCAAAGTTCACGTCTACGCTCAATTCCAGGGCAGGCATTGGCGTAAAACCGAAGCTGGCCGTGTGAACGAAGTTCTGCAAGTCGGCAATTTCTCGGCCAATGGCGCGGTTGTCCTGCAAGGTGTGATTCAGCCGATAAGACGCGCGGTACTTTTCAGTGAACTGCCATTCGGCTGTGATCGCATGGTTGATGTTCGCCTGATCGGGAATGGCTCCGGGTTGATCGAAACCTCCGCCGATTGGGACGAAGTCGGCGAAAGCTCGCGTGCGTTCGAAGGTGTAACCGATGCGCGGGAGGAAAACGTTCGGAGTCGCTGCCGGTCGCTGCCGGAACAGATTCTGCGTTGGGGTGTTGATGGCAAAAGTTTCGCGTCGCGTGTTTGTTCGCAAAATCGTTTGAATGCCCGCCAGGTTGTCGTTGAACTGAGTGTGCGAGCCAGTGAAGGTCAGTTCGCCGAATGAACCGACGACTTCGACAATGTTCTGATTCAAATCCGACTGAGCCGCCGCGCCGATGCTTTTGAACAGCGGATCAACTCGTTCATGTTTGACGTTCAGCGTCAGGTTCAGCTTCTTCGGATCGGGCAAGGTGACGGCTTGAACGTCTGTGGTTTGCTGAGTCGTCGCTTCGCTTGAAGCCGGTTGAGCCGCAACAGGTTTGGTTTTGACGAAGGAAAGCTCTTTCAACAAATCAATGCTGCCTTCGGCGTAACGAGCGTTGCGCGTAGTGATTTGCGATTGAATGACGTTGACCGCGCCTTGATTCAGCAGCGGGTCTTCAGGGTTGAAAAACTGGCTGCGGGTAAAACCGCCGTCGAACCTGAAGCGTTCGGTTTTGTCTTTGGCCAGCAAGCGAAAGCTTGCGCCTTTGCTGCGCTCGCTGTCGTTGATGTTTCCTTGATTGAAATTCTGCCGGTCGGCCAAAAACCAGGCGTCCACGGCCCCGGTTTCAAAGCGCAACCCGCCGGGTCGTTTGGAGAAAACTTCCAGCCCGACGACTCCCCCATAAAGCCTATGCTTCTGATTCGCCAACCCAAAGAAGTTGTCGAAACCAACAATGTTCGTCGAGTTCATCGCCACCAGCGAAACGTCCAGGTGTTCGTTGATCGGCGATGCGATGGTGAAACCCCGACTGGCGAAATTGTTTATCAGGTGGCGCTGCGCTCCGAAGCTGGAATGCCCGACGTTGAATTTGCGCGTGCCCTGCTGGAATTGCATCAGGTAAGACGACAGTTCGATCCGACGAGCATTCTCGCCCTGTTCGCCGAATCGCAAAGCTTCGTTGCGGAAGCTGGAACCGACAATATCGAACTGGTGCTGCATGTTGAACGTGCCACGCGCCATTTCGCTTTTCCAGGTTCCCTGCAAAGTCGCGTCGGCAAACGTAGGCCGTTCGGGCTTGTTGGAATCAGGGAAATGCGTTTCAGCGAATTGCGATTTGAACCCGATGTTCAGCGACGGAGCCAGTTCAAATTTGTCGAACCCGAATCGGCGACCAACTTTCTGAATGCCAGGTTCGGCAGGCGTTTGAGCTTGCTCCGCAGTCGTTTGGGTATCGGCGGTTTGAGCTTGAGCAGGTGCAGTCGTTTGCTGAACTGTTTCAGCGACGACCGGAGCAGTCGGTTCCGGCTTCGACGAAACTTTCAATTTGAAGCGGGCGATTTCTTTCCATTCGCCTTCGGGAGAACACAAATGAACTGTCAGTGTGTTGTCGCCTTCCGGCAAAGCAATCGCCCTGGACGAATACTTCAAACTGTTTCCTTCGACAACGAACAGTTCAGTCAAATCGGTTGTGCCAATCAGAACGGCCAATCGGCCTTCGGTCGGCGAAGGCTGACGATTCATGGTCAATTCAATCGTGTCTTCGGGTGAAACAGTTTTGCCGTCAAAGCTGGCTTTGACGGAAAAATCCTGAATGCGATTGGCGGCAACGTTGAAGCCAAAAGGAGTCAGCGTCAACATTGCAACCACGCAAAGAACGGTTATCGGTACGAGTAAAGAACCGGTGAAAAGTGGTGGGAACCCGCGCATTTTGATTCTCTCCATTAAATGTGTGTTTCTCTACTTCTTAGTTGTTGCGTTGGGTGGCAACGGGAAAGCGCCGCTTTTGCTGGCTTTGGAAGTTCCCTGCCCGCCTTCCCAAACGCATTTGCCTGTCAAAGTCAGCGAGTATTCTTTTGCGAAAACGTCATTGGGCATCTTCAGCATCAACGTGCCCTGAGTCGCCTTTTCGTCAAACATCATTTTGACTTCGGTGTTTGTGCCGTCGGTGTTGCTGGTTTTCAGAACTGCTTCCAGGTTGACCAGGCGTGCGTCGCCGACAGCTTTCCATTGAACATCAACCGGAATCACTCGACCGGTTCCGTCCGGCGAAGTTTTGGCCATCGCGTCTTTTTTGGTGACGTTGACGATGGTAATTTCCACCGGAATGCTGGAAGTTCGACCCGGCTCTTTTTTCTTGCCTTGCGCCAAAGCGGGCAAAGCCAACAGCAAACAGGCGAACAACAGAGATAAAATTCGTAAAGGTGAATGTCTGGTCATGACGGCAAACTCCTTGGTGAAGATGGTGAGGCAATCTGCCAGATTGCCTCACGGTTGGATTGGATTTCTTGTCGGCAATTACCGGAACGTACCGGACTTGGTGACAGACTCATCTATCAGTTTTTCTCCAACCCGGAATTTGCCTTTCATTGTCAGCGTGAATTCTTTGGCAAACACGCCTTCGGGCATTGGCAGCATGATCGTTCCGCCATCGGCTCTACCTGACACGAATTTTTCGACCGAGATTGATTGCTCGACAACCGTGGATTGGCCGTCAGTGTTTTTAGTTTTCAGAATGGCTTTAATCTCGTGGAGCTTTGCACCTTCTGGCAATTTGGCGTCCCAGCGAACATCAACCGGAACCAAACGGCCTGCGCCATTGGGATTCGGTTTGGCGGCTGCGTCCTTCTTGGTGACTTCGTGAATGGTGATGGTCGGACGCGCTTCCGCAAGCCTGGCAATTGGCCGTTCGGGAGCTGACGGACGCACGCTTTCTTTTTTGCCTGTCTGCGGAGCCAGCTTGGGTTGAGCCGTTGCGCCTTGCGTTTCTTTTTTGGTAATGGAAGTTCCGGGCTGAGCCTTTGAACCCTGAGTTTCTTTACTCTGATTTTCTTTTTGGGCGCTGGCGGTAAACACCATCAACGACAGAACGAACATTGCGAACATTACGGTTTTGGTCATTTTGCGAATCATTGTGTTGTCTCCTTTGGAAATGTAGGGCAATCCTGTCCTGCTTGCCCGGTGTTCTCGAAAGCCTTCTTTTAAGCAAGCAAAGCAACCTGAACAGGATTGCTCTACTGTTTCTCCCTCTTTCTCCTGACTGCGAGCGCACTTTAGCCAAACCGCTCAACTGAAATCTTGAGCCGCAGTTGAAATTTTCTTGAAAGTCTTTTGAAAGCTGGAGGAAAAGCGGAGCGGAGCTTTTTTGGCCCAAGCTCCGCTCTTGGCTGCGATTATTTGATATTGATGTTGACGGTGTTTGCCGTCTTGCCGTCCACAGTCAGAACGACATTGACTTCGCCGCTTCCAGCCAGAGAGCGCGGCAACAGAACATTGACCTGATCCAAACCCGTAAACCCAGTGTCTCCACCGGCATACAACACGCCTGCGTTTGTTCCGCCGATGCTTGCCGTGACGCCGGATAGCCCGCTGCGGAAGCGAATCCCCGTTCCATAAAACAGCACATAAACAGCGTCGGTGCTTGGACCCAGATCAATCGGAGTAGCCACGAACTTTTGCTGAGCAGTGTCAAAAGTCGAAAGTGATTCGTAAACTCGATCTCCATTCGCTTTGATCCGCAACACAACTGCCGCCGCTATCCCCTGCCCATTTGAATTGGCGCTGAACAAAGCCGGCGCAACAGTTTCGATTTTGGCGCGTCCGGTTGAACGGCGTCCATCGCCGCTGTTGATAATCACAACGGCGTCGCCAGGCGCAGTCCCGACAGGAATCAGGTAGTTGATCTGTCCCGACGAAACAAAGAAAAGCGGAGCCAGCCGGTCTACGTTTGCACTGTCGCGGACAGTGACGCTGGTTCCGGCAAGAGCCGTCGGCAGCGGAGTCGCCGTCGCCACAACCGTTCCGGTAGCCAACTGGTCGCCGAAAACGCTGGTGATGGCTTCGCTGGCAAACGCCACGCCCGTGAAGCTGGCCGATGAAAC
>JAGNMH010000423.1 GCA_017991275.1 Acidobacteriota bacterium | reverse complement strand
GCGCAGAGTCGCGTCGGTTCCGAAGTTGAAATACCACTGACCCATCGCGCCGATTTCGTGCGGAGTTCCGGCGGCTGAAACTCGCATGTCGGTTGGGTTGATGTAAACGGGAACGGTGGCTCCGGCTTCGCGCAGAAAACCGGCCAGCGAATTCATGTACTTCCAGAAAATCGGGCCGTTGTAATTTGCGCGGTTGATGGCTTGATCGTCGTCAAGCTGGATGGCGATGACGTTGCCGCCGTTTGTTGATTGTCGGTCTTTCAGAACTTCGCGCATGACATCGGCGAACCAGCGCCGGGTGTAACGCAGGTGAGTTTCGTTGGCCAACCATTGCTTGCTGGCTTCTTCGGAATTGGACGCGCTGACGCCGGAAAGCGGCGGGTAATGGCCGTCCCGTCTGGCGACATCATTCATCGCGTATTCAGGCTTGGCCAGCAACCAATCGGGATAACCTCCGTTTTTCCATTCGTTCAAAATTACTGGCCCCGGACGAACAATAACGGCGAAGCCCATCTCGGCAACCATCTCCATCAAAGCCTTTACGTTGCGGCGCTGGTTGGAATGGCCGTCAAAATCCAGCTTGCCTTCTTCGGGTTCGTGCCAGTTCCAGGCTATGTACAGGTCAACGGTGTTGATGCCCATTTCCTTCAGCTTGACCAGCGAACTTGCCCATTCGTCACGCGGTATGCGGTTGTAAAAGAACGCTGTACTGTGAGCGAAAAACGGCTGACCGTGAAGCTGGAACTGCGGGTAACCGTTGATGGTTTGAATTGGATGGTTTGATTGCGATGAAACCGGCGATTGGTTGAAGGTCGTCGCCAATGGAAGGGCAGAGAGGGTAAGAAGAAATAGAAGTGAGAGTTTTAGCATAATGAGTGACTGCAACAGGTGAAGAGCACAATTCGCCTCTCAATCTAGTTGCTCATCACTCCTGATTCAACTGTTTTGTGATGCGGTAAATGCTGGCCAGCCCGCCAAAGACTCCCAACAGGATTCCAGCCAGCAGTGCCCACGGCTTGGTCTGAAGCCAACGATCAATCAAATACCCGACAACAATTCCGCCAATAACGTTAAAAGCCAGCGCCAGCCCCATCGAATAGGCCAACGCTGACTTTGTTTGTTCTGACGGCTTTGGCATAACGTTACTGTTTCGGCGTTGGCTGTGGTTTCGCGCCTTGCGGAGTTTGCGCCATACCCTGAAGCCGTGCGCGGACTTCCGGCGGCATAGCTTCCAGTGCTTTCTTCATCTCCTCCGCGTTCAACGGGCGCTTGACCGAATCAGGAACCGAAACCGGAACGCCGGGATTGGCCTGAGCCTGTTTCATAATCGGACTCAGTGTGGGCGAAGGCGAAGGCTGTTGTGCGGCTGTTTGTTCGGCAGCCTGAGTCGAGTTTTGTTGTTGAGCCGCCGCCGGTTGTTGCTGTTGCTGAGCCGCCGGTTGTTGCGGCGTCGAATCGGAAACGACACTGCTTTTACTGCAAGCCGACAAAGTGCCAGCCAATGATACAAGCGCCACGATCAACGCACTGCGAACGATAACTTTAGTGTTCTTCATAGCTAAAAATTGCCTCAATGTTGTTTATGAACGGATTTCTACAACGACTCCGAGCGCGGTTTTCAAATCGCGCAGGTCGTAATCTTCTTCAAGGGTGTTTTCACGATCCAGCACCAGGAACGAAGCGTTGTCAGCCAACGGAAATCCGCTGGTGTGCCAGGTTCCACGGTGAAGTTTGAACGCGCACGACCCGTCAACCAGAAATGCTGCCAGTTTGTTGATGTCCGGTGCTGCGGTTCCGTCTTCAGATGGAGGCGCAACGGCAATAATGGATTTCTTTCCGCCCAGCGGAGCGAAAAACTGTTCCGACCGCAGGTGGCGACCAAGAAAATCAAAGGTCATTGGTCTGGCTTCGACGGTTTGCGCGGCGACGTTGGCCTGCCCGCCGTCGAAATCCAAGCTGATGTCTCCGCGTTCGGTGATTATTTGGCCATAAGGCGCAAACGCTTCGGCCTTCATCGGCTGAACGGTCAAACAGATGGTGCGAATCAGTTGTTCTTCTTTAAATGTTTCGGGTTTGCGTGCAAGCGCGGTTGCTGTTGCTGCCATGAGTTTTCTCCTCGTCTTTAAGTTTCAGGTTGACGTTCGGGGAGCGACGGGTAACGAGTGCCAGATCAGATAGTTTTCTCGATAAAGACGGTTGGTCGTAATTCGATAAAAGCATTGGAATCGGTGTGTTGATGGCGCGTTGTAGCACAGCGTTTCGCGGAGTGTCAAAAGCAGGGTGGCCATGTAGCGCGAACTGTCCAGTTTGCGTTTTCTGGCGGGGCGTTCGTGGCGACCAAGTGCTTGTGGCCGAGACGCAAACTGACAGTTCGCGCTACAGTCTCAATTCTGCTGCCTAAGCCTTAGCGCCGCCGACACAATTCTGATTGCGCCGTAGCTGATATGTTCGGGCAGAGCTTCCTTGATTGGTTTTATGCCAGCCAGCCCGGCTTGCGCGCAGCTTTCGATGGCGGCTTCGATCAGAGCGCGGTCGGCGGCATTAACGAAGTCAGCCGGATTGACGGCTCGGCCATCGGCAATCAGTTTGAAAATATGCTCTTCAATGGTGCTGGTTTTCAGTTCACGCTTTTCAGCGATTTCAGCGATGCTCAAGCCCGCACGGTAAAGCCGGAAAGTTTGTTCGTGTGTATCGCCAAGCTGGTTTTGCAAACGTTTTTCCAGGTCGGCGACTGCGGTTTCATCGCTCACTTCGTCCGACAGGTCGGCGGCGACGGCTTCCAGATCAAGTTCGACGCGGGCTTTGTCCAACATCACCTGGCGGCCAAGTTCCGTCAGGCTGACCAGCGGATAAGCAGTGCCGCTTTGGCGAATACAACCGGCGACAATCAGCGCGTTGATGAATCTGGTCAGTTCGTCCTGAATGTAATCGCGCAGCAAACCATAAGTCGAAAGCTGATCCAGGTTGTTGGCCACGACATTTTTCGAGCGCGAGCCTCTGAGCACGGCGGCGACCAAACCTTTGCCAAACTTGCCGTCCATGCGCGCCACGCAGCTTAAAATTTTTCGTACAACCAGATGCTCTTCGTCGGTCAACTGACGCGGCCCGCTTGCTTCAATTGGCTGAACCGAAGCTTTGTTTTTGTTGATGCGGTCGTGACGTTCTTCGACGGCTTCCTCGATTTCTTTCCACTTCATCTGCGGCTGGCAATTGGAGCAGCGACAGTTGGCGGGCGGTTTACGGTCACCGAAGTAACGAAGTATGAATTGGCGCAGGCATTCTTCGTGATAGGCGTAATTGACCATGTCGCGGAGCTTGCGTTCATCAGCAGCCCGGCGTTTGGCCAGGTCGTTCCAGTCAATGCGCAGAGCCAGACGCGAAACGCGGTCAAGCAACCTGATTCCGGTCGCGCCAGGAGTTTTTTCGATATGTCCGGCTTTTTCCAAAAAGACCAAGGCCGAGTTGATGGCCATTTCGTTTTTGACGCCTATACGCGGAGCGATTTCGCGCGCGGTCAATTCCGCGACTTCGCGGTCAACGCCTTTCAGGCAATCGTAAACTTCGCGGATCAGATCGGGTTCCGGGTAATTGCCGTCAATGAAAAATTCGTGAGTTCGCGTGTCAATGTAATTGAACAGCAGCGTGCAAACCGAAGGCAGCCCGTCGCGTCCGGCTCGCCCGACTTCCTGGTAATAAGCTTCGATCGAACCCGGCAGGTTGTAATGCGTGACAAATCGCAGATCGCGTTTGTCCACTCCCATTCCAAAAGCGTTGGTGGCGACGATGGCCTGGACTTCGCCGGACATAAAACGATCCTGAGCGGTGCTCCGCTGTTTTTCAGACAATCCGGCGTGATAACCGACGACTTTCAAATCCAGTTTTTGTAGTTGATCTGTGGCCTCTTCGACGGCTTTGCGGGTAGATGTGTAAATGATTCCGGTTCCGTCGCTGCGCTCTATGATCTGAGCCGCGCGAGCGATTCGCTCCTTGTCGCTTTTACACTGTACGATGCGCAAAGCCAGGTTCGGGCGATCAAACCCTGCGATGAAACTGGCGGGTTTTTTCAATCCAAGTTGCGCGCTGATGTCTTCGCGAACTTTTGGCGTCGCCGTCGCCGTCAGAGCGATTATCTGCGGTCGTTTGGAGCCATCAGTCAGAGCCTCAGCCGCCGCCCGCAGCCGCAAATAATCCGGCCTGAAATCGTGCCCCCACTGAGAAATGCAATGAGCTTCGTCAACCGCGAACAGAGACACCTTGACGTCTTTCAGGGCTTCAATGAATCGTTCGTTGCGGAAGCGTTCAGGCGCGACATAAACCAGTCGAAATTGACCATCGGCCATTGCTCGCATACGCGACATTTGCTGATCGAAACTGAGTGAACTGTTGATGACCGTGGCCGGAATCTGCCGGGCGTTCAGTGCGTCAACTTGATCTTTCATCAGCGCGATCAGAGGCGAAACCACCAACGTGACTCCGGGGAACATGAGGGCAGGGAGCTGGTAACAAAGCGATTTGCCTCCGCCGGTGGGCATGACGACTACGACATCGCTGCCTTCCAGCACGGCGCGTATGACATCTGCCTGACCTTCGCGGAAATTGCCGAAGCTGAAATGCTGTTCAAGTGCGGATTGTGCGTCGTCAAAAGATGGCATAGAAATGTTAAGAAGACGTTTTATCCACGAAGCCACACGAAGAACCACGAAGAAAGAATCAAAACTATTCTTCCTGGTTTCGTGAAACTTCGTGTGGCTTCGTGGAAGAGAATTTCTTTTATTTGGTGGATGGTTGGCGGAAACCTCTTTCAACCATGTCGTTCACGTCTGTGGACACAGGCCCATCGCGCCACAGCCAGCGCATCATTTCCGGCATTATCATCCCGCCGTATTTTTGCCCGTGCAGATTCATGCTCCACGAATAATTCACGTCGTAACCTTTCTGAGTCAGAGCCTTCATCAGCCGGACGTTCTGAAAAAACCAGTCGCGCTTTTCATCGTAAACGCCGTTACGAAGCCCTCGATTGTCGTTACGCCCGTCGCACAAAAAGACGCGGATCGGCTTTTTGTCCGTAGCCAAAACTTTTTCAGGATAAACATGCCCGCCGCGCAGGTTGACGAAACTGCCTACGTTGCTCAGCACTTTTCGGAAATCGTTTGGACGCTCCCAGGCGACTGTGAATGCGGCAATCGCGCCTGAACTTGATCCGCCGATGCCGTGCATCTCCGGGTCTTTTGAAATGTTGTATTCCTTGTAAAGCACGGGCATCAATTCTTCTGTGATGACACGAGCGTATTTGTCGTCCAGCGTGTTGTATTCGGTTGGGCGGTTTGTGGTTCTGTCGCCCCATTCCTGAGCATTAGGTTCTGGCTGTTCAGGAGTGCGCCCCGGATTGATGAATACTCCGATCATGACCGGAATTTCCCGGCGGTAGATCAAATTGTCCATGACGTTCTGAGCTCGAATGTCTCCGTATTCTTCCTTGAAGGCCTGCCCGTCCTGATAAATCATCAGCGCAGCCGGAACCGTCGGGTCGTATTG
>JAGNMH010000425.1 GCA_017991275.1 Acidobacteriota bacterium | reverse complement strand
TTCGCCGAAACCGGCCATCGAAACTCTTGCCGGAGCCACATCGCGTACATTCTTTTTGAACTCAGCGCCAAAACCATCGAAGCGTTTGGCGTAACCGGGAAATGAACTTGAACCGCTGTTGGGTTGAAATTGCCAGCCGCGCAGCGCGGAAACTTTGCGACCGCCCGGTATGTTGGTGTGACGCGGAACGTAAACGTGGCCTCCGCCCGCTCCGTCGTCGTTGAAAACCTGCGAAGCTTTCATTGTTGGGATGTAGCCGCTGATCATTCCGGCTTTGAAATTGTCCATCAGGTAATGACCAAGAACGCCGGAAGCATTGGCCATTCCCTTTTCGTGGTGGCGAGTTTTTGAATTCAGCAGAATGCGTGTCGAAGCCATGGCTCCTGCGCCTATCACCACGACTTTGGCGTGCGCGGTGTACGTCAGCCGGTTTTTGGTGTCTATGAATTCTACGCCGCTTGCCTTTCCGGTTTTGGGATCGAGCAGCACTCGGTGGACTGCGGCTCCGGTTCGCAATGTGAAGTTCTTCTTTACGGCAAGCTTTGGGATGATCGTGTCCAGTGTTGAAAACCGCGAAGCAGTCGAACAGCCGTAATCGCAATTTCCGCAGTAATGACAGGCCGAACGATTCTCTCGATTTTTCAGGATGATCGCTTTGCGAATCGGGATGATCGGGATGCCGATCTTTTTGCCGCCTTTGACCAATTGAGCTTCGCCGCAACGCGCAGGCGGCGTAGGTGCGTGATAGTTCCCGTCAGGAGTTACGGCCAAACCTTCGCGAGTGCCGAATACGCCCATCAAGTCTTCGGCTTTGTCGTAATACGGCGCTAGTTCGTCATACGAAATCGGCCAGTCTTCGCCAGCGCCGTCTTGCAGGGATTTAGGTTTCATGTCCCATTCGGACATTCGCAAACTGACGCGCGCCCAGGTGTTGGTGCGGCCTCCGACGGCGTGAATGCGTGTCCAGTGAAAATCAGTTCCAGGCGCGGTGGCGTAACGATCTTTGTACGGATGAACGTAAAGGTGTTCGGTGTAAGCCGACACTTTCCACAGGCCGTCGTATTGACCCGGTTTGCCCAAACCGCGGAACGGCATGTCATAAGGTTGACTGTGTTCGGTGTGGAAGATTTGATTGCGATCCCATTTAGGCCCGATTTCCAGCAGCAAAACATTCAAGCCTTTGTTGACCAGCACATGCGCGGCAATGCCTCCAGCAGCGCCCGAACCAACAATGATTGCGTCATAAATGATTTTCTTCTGTGCCATGACGATTGTTGATGCCCAAAGATAGTGAGGGTTGAAAATAAAAAGGGACAGGCAAGATAACACGAACAATTCTTGCCTGTCCCTGGTTTCGCATACGGATCAGAGGTTTAGAACGTCAGCCGTAATCCTAACTGTACCTGTCTTCCCGGTGCGGCGTTCGTGATCGTGCCGTAATTGGCCGCCGCTTGATTGGTGACCAATCCGCCGTTGTTCAGGCTCAAATTGACGTGGTTGAACATGTTGAACATATCACCGCGAAATTGCAGTCGCACTGCTTCAGTCAGAGCAAACTGTTTACGCAATGACAAATCCCAGACGTGACGACCAGGGCCGAGAATCGAACCGGGGCTGGCGTTGCCCCGGCGATCTTCGGGCGCAGAGCCAAATGCCGCTGTGTTGAACCAGCGTGATTGGCCGCGTTCGTTATCCGGCAAAGTGATGTCTCCGCCCAGATAATCGGCGCGTCGTGTGCCAATGGTGCTATTCGCTTGCGGCGTGTAGTACTGCCCGGTTTGGAAGCGCGTGATGCCGCTGGTTTCCCAGCCTTTCAGCAGATTTCCTGCCAAACTCTTGCTCTTCAGCTTATTGAAAAACGGCAGCCGATACGTGTAAGTCGCCACAAAAATCTGACGGCGATCAAAGCTGGTTGGGCCGTAATTGAAACTGCGGCTTGAAAACTCTTCCGGGTTGTCGCCGTTGCCGCTGGAATCGGACAAGGCTTTCGAGAAGGTGTAGCTGACCGTCATCGTCGTGTTGCCACGGCGTTTGGCGGCATAAAGCTGCAAGGAGTTGTAGTTCGAATTGGAATCGGACAACCGCATGTTGATCGCTGAAAAACCTTTGTAAGGCCGCATCGCATTGGTTGTCAGGCGTTGCGCTGTCGGCAGCAAAGCGTTCGCTCGCAATGCCGCAAACGATGGTTGATTGATGTCGGGTTGACGCAACAAGTGCCGCCCCTGATTGCCCACATACGCCGCTTCGACAAAGATGCCTTTGGGCAATTCGTGCTGAATGCTCAGGCTATAACTCATCGTGTAAGGCACAACCAGATTAGGATCAATCGCGCTGATTCCGGCGAACGGAGTGACGGCAGACGCGCGGGCGCTGGCCAGCGACGCCAGATTGCCGTTTTCCACCGCAGCGCTTCCGGTAAAGGGTGGCAGATTGACCTGAGAGAAAATCAGATTGCCTTCGGGTTTGTCATAGAACATCCCGAATCCTCCGCGAATGGCCGTCTTGTTGTTGAATGGCGCAAAGGCAAAGCTGAAACGCGGCGCAAACAAATGCTGCGGTTCGTAAGTGCCACGCGGCGCACCGGATGGAACCGACAACACCAATGCGCTATTGCCGTTCGGCACGCGGTTCAGTTCGCTTTGCGGAACTCCACTGCCGACGCGCACCAATCCATTGTAAAAGTTGCCGCCTTTGCTCACGTCAATGTTCCCGTTCGCCAACACGGTGACGGCTTTTGTCGGGTCATAGCGGCTGGGGTCGAAATTCGCCATGTTGTTTTGTTTCGCGTAAGTCGGCAGCCCATATTGATAACGCACGCCGAATTCCAAACTCAGTTTGCGCGTCGCTTTCCAGCTATTGGTCGCATAAGCGTCGTATTGCGAAAACCTGAAGAAAGCCACCGGGTCAAGATCGGATTCCGTGTAGGTTCGGAAATTGCCGAGCAAGGCGTCCGCGACGGAATTGCCGGTTGAAGAGGTGTTGCCGCTGGCGTTGAACGTCACGTTGCCCGTGTAATTCGGACGGCCATTTTGATCTTTGCGGTTGCGAATGTAGACAAACCCGGTTTTCAGCGTATGCGAGCCGCGCACCCAGGTGATGCTGTCGGTGATTGAAATATCCGTCGTCGGCGAAAGCAGCGAAGCCGACGGACCTGTGAACGTGGCGAATCCGTTGACGTTCACATTCGGGATTCCGTTTTCATATCGTCCGCCACCTGAAAAGAGTTGTTGAAACGCAAAGCCATAGGTTTCGCGCTTCCAGGCGTCGCCGACAGGCGGCACGCGTTGCCCGTTCCAGGCGGCGTTGGCTTTGAGTTCGTTGATCAGCGTAGGGCGAATCATCCAGGTGTAACCGGCTTGGTAACTGGTTCCTGGGCGCAACCGATTGGTCGGAATTGTCGGCAATTGCGCGTTGATGAACGTGCCAAACGGATCAATCAAATCGTATTTGTCGTGGATGTAGCGGCCATACACGTTGTGCGCGGAGTTGATGCGGTAATCCAATCGCAGCAAATCTTCGCGCGAATGAAACGGGTTCAGTTCCTGATACAGCGCATTGTTGGCCGTCGGAGTGTCAATGTATGAAACCGCGCGTTTCGACATCGCGCGGAAAACCGCCGCAATGGCTTTGCCGTCGGTGGTGATCAGATTGGCCGGCAGGATTTTGGGATTCGGGAAACAGGCCGTTTGTGTCGTCGCATTGCAGGTTCCGGTCTTGGTCGGGTCTTTCAGAAAGACCGTGCTGCGCGCGCTGAAATCGCCGCTGAGTTCCGCGCTGGTTGGCAGGGTACGTGTTTGCGACGCTGTATATTGCCGGATGATTTTCCATTCGACGCCGCCAAAAGCGAAGAACTTGTCTTTAATGATTGGGCCGCCAAAGCTGAACCCGAAGTTATTAAACCGCAGCGTAGGCCGCCTCACGTTGCGCGAAACGTTGAAGGTTTCGTTGGCGTCGAACTTATCGTTCCGCACGTTTTCAAATGCGCCGCCGTGATATTTGTTTTCACCGCTGCGCGTAACGACGTTGATCGAAGCGCCGGAATTGCGTCCGTATTCTGCCGAAAAATTCGAGGTCTTGATGCTGACTTCACGGATGAAATCAATGCCGACGTTGTTGATTTGGGAACCGTTGCTACCCGAATCCAGGTTGAATCCGCCGTCTACCGTCAAGTTGTTGGCGTTGCCGCGATTTCCGTTGATAGGTTGCGAGGTGCTCAAACTGGTCGTCAGCGAAAGCGCGTTGTCCTCCAGCAAAGGCGCGCCGGGAATCAGCGTAGTCAATTGCAAATAATTGCGTCCGTTCAGGGCCAGTTCCTGTACTTGTGATTGGTCAACCGTGCGGGCGACTTCGCCTGAAACCGAATTGACGGCTTCACCGGTGGCGGCAACGATTTCAACACTTTCCGTGACGGCGCCAGTTTCCAGAGCGAAATCCACACTCAATCGCCCGTCGGCAATCAGGTTGTAGCCGGTCTTGGTAGCTCTCTTGAAGCCTTGATGTTCGACCGTGACGGTGTAATTACCGACCGGCAAATTGGTGGCTACGTAAAATCCATTGGGATCGGTCATTGCAGAGCGCGTCTGTTGAGTAGCTTCGTTTGTGATTTTCACGGCTACACCGGGAACTGCGGCTCCCGTTGAGTCGGTCACAGCTCCAGAGATACGCCCAGTAATGGTTTGTGACAAAGTGGTGGCGGTTAAAGCTGTTATCAAAAGCAAAACAGCAAAGATTAAGGTCTTGCGGATCATCGGAGTTCTCTCCTGGTTGGGTAAAGTTACTAAGATAGGCGCCTGCAAAAAGGCGTTAATGCCCCGTCACACGCCGAAATGTCCCAGCAAAGCCCGAATCAAAGTTGTTTGCCGTCTTCTCGTGACAGCTTTTTTTTTCTTACTTGTAATTTAATGAAATGACGGAGAGCGAGGGATTCGAACCCCCATGCCCTTTCGGACGCCGGTTTTCAAGACCGGTGCAATAGCCATTCTGCCAGCTCTCCGCACTTTGGGAAGGAAATGCTTTGTGAGGGTCAGATGACCCCCAAAGCGCGCGCATCCTAGCACGCAAAAAGCAGGATTTCAAAATTGCCAATTTGCCGCAAAGCGAAGTCGGTTAAATGCTTGCGACGTGTGAACAGTCAAGCTAGTATGCGCGCGTTCTTACGGCGATCAGGTCTTTGCCGTTCACTATTCAACTTACCGGAAAACCAAATGAACAAAATTACTCGACGACGATTCGTTCAGTCTTTGTCGGCATCTGCTTTGACTTCGGCTGTTGCTTCACCGGCCATCATCGGTGCGGCCAGCCGCTCCGCCGACAAAACAAAACGGCTGCCGATTGCTTTTTCTACACTGGGCTGCCCGAAGTGGGATTGGAAAAAGATTCTGGATCAAGCTTCGCAACATGGTTTTGCGGCTCTGGAATTGCGCGGCATTCTGGCTGAGATGGATTTGCCAAAATCGCCGCAGTTCGTCGGAGCCAAATTGACTGAAAGCCTGAAAGACCTGGCGGCCTTGGGGTTGAAAATTTCCGATCTCGGCG
>JAGNMH010000424.1 GCA_017991275.1 Acidobacteriota bacterium | reverse complement strand
TGGTTTGGCGGCTGACCCGAAATCGGATCAGAAGCTGGTTGAAGATTTCATCAAAAAATTCTCGGTCAATTATCAGATCGGATATGACAACAACTGGCTTTCGTCAGCTTTTCTGAAAGGAACCGAGGACGACTCAGGCTCGCCGCCGATTCCACAGCTTTTCGTCATCGCGCGTGATGGCAAAGTCATCGAACATTTCATTGGCGAACAACCGGGCAGAATGCAGGAACTGGAAAGAATTGTGAATGAGCAACTAAGCGTTGCTCGCTAATTGTAAGGAGAAGTAAAACGATGTCGAAAAATTGGTTGAAAATGGTTGCCCAAACCGTGTTTCTCAGTTTGGTGTTTGCGGCGATGGTTGTGGCTTCCGCGCCGCGGCTTGGTGAATTCGATATTCCTGAATTGCCTATGGCGGACGGTTCAGGCGATACGCCGGAGATGATGGTGGATTTAGTTCCGGCCAATGCCGCAGCCAAACCGGCGAAGTTCAAGCTTTCCGGCCTGCGCGGAAAAGTTGCGCTGCTGGATATGTTCTGGTCAAAGTGCCCGCATTGCGTGGATCACGCTCCGCACGTCGTGACAATTTACAACCAGTACCGTGATCGCGGCTTTACGGTTTTGGGAGTGGCCAAAGACAGCAAGGACGCCCCTGACGAAGTCAAAAGCGTGAAAGATTACGTGGCTGCGGCGAAGATAAATTATCCGGTTGGCTTCATCACTACCGAGGTAGTCGCTTATTACGCCGACAGCAGAAACCACGGAGTTCCGCAGATGGTTTTGTTCGGAGCCGACGGCAAAATGGTTTTGCGCGAAATCAGTTGGAACGAAAACATCGAAAAGAAACTGAAAGCCGCCATCGAAGAGCAACTGGCGAAAATGCCTGCGACACCGGCGAAGGCGGTCGAACAGACGCCTAAAGCCAAGCCTGCCGCCAAGCAGACTCAGCAAAAGTCGAAACGTGGTTGAAAAACGCAGCAGGCTAAAGCCTGAACCCCAAGCACTTTTACAAGAGGACAGCATCAATGAAAAAAACGCCCAGTACATCTTTGAAAATCCTGTTGATGAGTTTTTGCTTTGCGCTGGCTGTCACCGCCCTGGCGCGGCCAACTGGTCAGTCGGTTCCGGAACTGCCAATGGCAGATGGTTCGGGCGACGTGCCTGAAATCGCCGTTGACCTTTATCAGGTTCCCGGAGTTGAAGCGGGCAGCAAGTTGAAGCTTTCCAGCTTGCGCGGCAAAGTGGTGTTACTGGATATGTTTCTGTCCACCTGTCCGCATTGTCAGGATCACGCGCCGCACATTGTTGAGATGTATGACAAATTCAAACAGCGTGGTTTTACGGTCATCAGCATGGCTACGGATGACAAAGCGAATCCGGCGGCGGCCAAAAGCGTTGGCAAATACATCGCCAAAGCCAAAATCAATTATCCAGTCGGCCAGATTTCTTATGAAGTGATTGCTTATTACGGCGACCCGAAAAATGCCGGTGTCCCGCAAATGGTGCTGTTCGGAGCCGATGGCAAAATGGTTTTGCGCGAAACAGGGTGGAGTGAGGACCTGGGCAAAAAACTTTCACAGTCCATTGAAGAACAATTGGCCAAATTGCCTACTGTCAAACCGGGCAGCAAGGCCAGCGCCAAACCATCGAAAGAAAAAATCAAGATCGGTTAAAAACGACCTGGAGAGTGTGTCTTGAACAAACGAATCAAAACAATCTTTAACGCGGTTTTGCTTAGTGTCAGTTTTGCTCTGATAGTGGTTGCGGCTGCCCCCAGGGCGGGTTTTGCTGAATTGCAGGATTTACCGAAAGCCGATGGCTCCGGTGATGCTCCGGATATGCTGGTTGATCTGTTCAATCGAACTCCCGCTGCCAAGGCCCCAAAGTTCATTAAGATGTCCAGTTTACGCGGCAAAGTCACGTTGGTGGATATTTTCTGGTCCAGGTGTCCGCACTGCGAAGAACACGCTCCCCACATCGTCGAGTTTTACAACCAATACAAACAGCGTGGCTTTACAGTGCTGGGCCTGGCTACGGACAGAAAAGATAACCCTGACGATGTGAACAGCCTGAAAAGTTTTCTTGATCGAACGAAGATCAATTACCCCGTCGGGTTCCTGACTGGCGAAATCCGAATGAATTATGCTGATCCCAAAGAAGCCGGAGTTCCACAAATGGTGCTTTTCGGCGCTGACGGTAAGATGATTTTGCGCGAAATCGGCTGGTCTCCTGTTCAGGGAGAAAAGGTCAAAAAGGCTATTGAGGCCCAGCTTGCCAAATCCGCCGCGCGTGCCGGCAAAAAATAAACTTCAACATACGAGGTGCCTGTGTCTAAACTTTCTTTCTATCGTTCCAATCATTCAACGCGAATCGTATTTTTGTCATTGATTGCCGGTCTTAGCTTTGCGGCCTTGCTGACATTCGCCGTAGCGACCAAGGCCAAGGTGAAAATCGGTGAAATCCCGAAAGCTTCTTTGGCGAAATTCCCGCTGCGAATGTCCACAGGCAAGGAAATCAGCTTGATGGACTTGCGCGGCAAGGTTGCAGTCATCAACTTTTTCGCCGTTTGGTGCGGGCATTCGCGCTTGCACGTTTCTTCGCTGACCAAGTACGGCGAGGAAGAAACCAAGAAAGGATTGCAGATTATCGGCCTGGCGGTTGATGACGCCGAAACAACTCCGCAACGCGTCAGCGAGTTTATTCAACAGATGAAAATTACTTATCCGGTCGGGCTGGTCAGCGACGATGTTTTCAAAAAATATGTCGAATCGAAAGACTTATCGGTTCCGCAAACTTTGGTTTACGGGCGCGATGGCAAACTGGTAGCGCACTTCATTGGCCACGACGATCTGGTTGCGGCTGAGTTGGATTCGACCATCAAGCGCGAACTGGAAAAGCAATAAGTGGTTTGAACAAAGGACAGAACAGGGATGAGCGGCAGAACAGCACAAGCGAAACTGTCGGCTCATCCCTGTTGTTTTTAGACAGGAGGGAGCGAGACTAACAGGTTTTTGGGTAATATTGTGAAGCTTGTAACCCTGTCTGTTTCCAAAGTAATACAAATGAGAAGAGCAAAAATTGTTGCGACGATTGGCCCGGCTTCGCGTTCGTCTGAGCGTTTGCGGGAACTGATGATGGCCGGAATGAACGTGGCCAGGCTGAATATGTCCCACGGCACGCATGAAGTTCATGCCGAAACTGTTACAAACCTGAGAGCCATTTCCGCTGAACTTAATCGCCCACTGGCGATCCTGCTGGATTTGTGCGGGCCTAAAATTCGTACGGGCAAATTGAAAGACGGAAAGCCGATTCGACTGATTGCCGATCAACAACTGACAATCACCACGCGAAATGTTGTCGGCGACGAAGCGATTGTTTCGACCAGTTACGCGCTGCTGCCGAAAGATGCAAAGGTCGGCGATAAGATTTTATTCGCCGACGGCATGATTGAATTGCGCGTCGAGCAGGTCAGCAAAACCGATGTTGTTTGCCGAGTGCTAAACGGCGGCGAGCTTGGCGAAAACAAAGGAATCAATTTGCCGGGCGTCAAACTGTCAGCGCCTTCGCTGACTGAAAAAGACCGCGCCGATCTGACTTTCGGTTTGCAACAACAGGTTGATTACGTTGCGCTGTCGTTTGTTCGCAGCGCGCGTGACTGCATTGGAGCCAAAACTCTGATTGAATTTCTTGGCGCAGATACTCCGCTGATCGCCAAGATTGAAAAGCGCGAGGCGTTGGACGATCTGGACAACATCATCGCTGCTTGCGACGGAGTGATGGTCGCGCGAGGCGATTTGGGAGTTGAAACCGCGGTTGAAAGCGTGCCATTTCACCAAAAATTGATTGTAGCCAAAGCAAACGCCGCTGAAAAAGTGGTTATCACGGCGACGCAGATGTTGGAATCAATGACGCACGAACCTCGCCCGACTCGCGCCGAGGCCTCCGATGTTGCCAATGCAATTTTGGACGGAACCGATTCGGCCATGTTGTCTGCCGAAACTGCTGCGGGCGATTATCCGGTTGCGGCAGTCGAAACAATGGCTCGAATCATCAGTTTCACCGAAGACAATTGCCAGAAAGGGAATCGTTCGCGCGAATTGATTCACGGCAGCCAGAAAGGAACCGAAGGCCGCGCCATCGCTGAAGCGGCAATTTACGCCGCTCAGGAATTGAATTCCAAATTGATAGTGGTCTTCAGCAAATCCGGCACGATGGCCAGACATCTGGCGGCTCTAAGGCCACAGCAAAGAATAGTCGCCTTTACCCCTCAGCCCAGAGCTTACAGTGCGCTGGCGGCTGTATGGGGAATCGAACCGCATCTTTTGGATTTTGAAGGCGATAGCGCTGATTTGCTGGCCAGAGCCGACGAGGTTTTGATCAGGCAGGGAATGGTCAGCCGTGGGGAAACAATTGTCGCCATGGCCGGGCGAATACCGAATCAGCCCAGCCTGTCTTCAATGATGAAACTGCATGTGATTGGTGAAATCGAGGCTGTGGGATAACAAATCAATCTGGCTTTAACGCAAAGGCGCAAAGCAGCAAAGGTGACTTCGGTTTGCGTCTTTGCTGCTTTGCGCCTTTGCGTTAATCGTTTTGAAGCTTTTACCAGCGGTTGACGATGATGTCAGGCCCGACCAGATGCCCGCTCTCCGCTCCACCGAAGACATGGTAAAAATGCGCGGCATACCACATCACCACATCCTGTTCATTTATTGATTCTCCGTTGACGAATTGATCCAGGTCGGCTTCGGTTAGTGAACCGGTTGAGTTGTGTCCATCATCAAGTTCTGTGCTGCGATAGCGCAAAAACCAAGCGTCGCCGCGAGCGAAAGTGTCGGCTATGCCGTCGTTTGCTCCAGGTTGAATTGTGACCAGTTCATTGCTTGCCAGATTTTCAACCGTCCAGAATCGCCCACGAACGAAATCACGATAACGTTTGACCTCGGTCAGCAACGGGGTGGAAAACGAGCGCGTGTCGTATTGAGTGAATCGGTTTTTACCAGCCCCCGCAATATCAAAATCAAACCGCCAGTAAGAGTGATGGTTGTGAGCGTTGCACACACACGAATTGTTAACCCCGTCAAAACCAAAACGCGCACGAATTATACCGGCGGGTGAAAATTCCCAGCGACTGATGTAACGATACCAACCGGCTTCCAATTCGCTGACGATGGTGACTTCGTTGTTGGCCGGGTCCTGGTAAACGGCGACTCCGCGAAAATTTCCGGTGTCGTTGTTGCTTTCGATGACCGTTTGAGGAGCCGAAGTACACATGCGAATACCCGCGGCAACGTCGGTGCCGTTAGCTGTAAATGATCCTTCCTGCCATTGCCAGTCACGGTAAGGGCCGCAAGCTCCGTTATCGTAAAGAACATTCAGGATTGGCACGTGAGCGCGTTTCATAATCAACTTGCCCAAATAGTAAATGTCGCGTAGCTCAACAGCCGAAGCGCGAGTCCCGGACGAGGCCGATGGGCGAATTACCAGCATTTGCCAGATTGGAGTGCCCGCCGCACTGATTGTCAGGTTGAATTGTCC
>JAGNMH010000422.1 GCA_017991275.1 Acidobacteriota bacterium | reverse complement strand
AGATTCTATAAAGGCGCAAATGCAGGGCGGCATAGTTCACGGCATCAATGCCACGCTGTGGGGACAGCAAACGTTTAAGACAGGCGCGGCGGTATCCAAGAATTTCAACCGCAGCCGGATGATGCGACTGAATGAAATGCCAGTAATTTCAGTCACCATAATGCCGCCAAATCCCGACGTTCCGATTGGCGGAATCGGTGAACCGGCTGTGCCTGCGGTCGCGCCTGCTCTGGCGAATGCTTACGCCAAACTGACGGGGCAGCGGATTCGCACATTGCCGTTCTTCCCGAACGCGACGATGGGCGGACTGTAATTTTTAAGCCAGTGTCAGTAGCCCGCGCGTCAGCAAGGGCATAGGTTCAATGAGCCGGAGCACTTCTTAACAGCCGTGCTACTGACACTGTGCGATTGTGAACTTTGATGGGAGACACCAATGAACGAATTGAAATCTATTTGCGAAGCTTTTGAACAATATAGTCGGTGCGGCCAGCAGACGGCGCTGGCTTCGATTGTGTTTACGACGGGATCAACTTACCGCCGAGCAGGCGCGCGAATGCTGATTGCCTCTGACGGCAACACAGTTGGTTCGATCAGCGGAGGTTGCCTGGAAGCTGATGTCATCGAACGCGCCTTTGGCGTCATGGCCGCGGACAAACCGTTGGTTGTCAGTTACGACACCAGATCGAATGAAGACATCATCTGGGGAATGGGCTTGGGCTGTCAGGGCGTGGTTGAAGTTCTGATCGAAAGCCTTTCAGATTCAACACCGATTGGTTTGCTGTCGCGGACAACCATGCTCAATGACACTTGCGTGCTGGCGACGGTAATCGGCACGTCTGCCAACAGTCGGGACGTAAATGTTGGCGACAGATTGATGATGTCCGTGGCTGGAATTGAAGGAAACCAAATCAAAAACACAGACCTTTCGCTGCAAGTTTCGGAAGACGCCTTTCTGGCATTCACTGCGGGAAAATCCACAATAAAGCTTTATGGCCAACCGGGCGAAGAAGTGAAGGTTTACCTGGAAATCATCGAGCCCCCGGTTCCGTTGGTTTTGTTCGGCGCAGGAGCCGACGCCTTGCCGGTTGCGCGATTTGGCAGAGCTTTGGGTTGGAATGTGACCGTGGTTGACACTCGTGCGCGCGAAGCAACAAGACAGCGTTTCAGCGAAGCTGACGAAATCATTCTTTGCCGGGCGGAAGAAGTGCCGGAACGTGTGACGCTCAGTTCCCGCACAGTCGCGGTTTTGATGTCTCACAATTACCTGGATGATCTGGAATTGCTGACGCAATTGCATCAATCGTCGGCTCGTTACATTGGAGTGCTTGGCCCGCGAAAGCGAACCATGCGCTTGCTAAATGAAATTTCCGAACAGGGCGGCCCGGCGATTCAAATCGAAGACAGTCGCCTGCACAGCCCTATCGGAATTGACATCGGAGCCGACACGCCTGAAGAGATCGCGCTTTCAATCGTTGCCGAAATCCGCGCTGTGCTGGCCGGACGTTCTGCGTCGTTTTTGAAAGAACGGCTTGTCCCCATTCATGCCACTTCCGACGTCAGTCCGGTCATCGGTCAAATGTTGCGGCTAAACGCTGGCGATCTGCTGCCGCACGCGGCAAAGCGTGCAATGGCGACGGCGGCGTAACTGGAAATGAATATGAATGAGTCTTCGATAGGAGCAGTCATTTTGGCGGCGGGAGTGTCGCAACGCATGGGTTCGCCCAAACAACTATTGCCGTTCAACGGCAATAGTTTGTTGCGACACGCCGTCCTGACCGCGCTCGGTTCGCGCTGTCAGCCAGTGGTTGTCGTACTGGGCGCGCTCGCTGAAAAACTGCAAAGTGAAATCAGCGACCTGCCCGTAACAATCATTGAAAATCGAGTCTGGGCCGAAGGCATGGGTTCTACAATCCGAACGGGCATTGCCGCGCTCGAAGGGATTTTTGAACACCTGGCGGGCGCATTGTTGATGTTGTGCGATCAGCCGTACGTATCTTCGCAAACGTTGGATCAACTGATTTCCGTTTACGAAGAATCAACACCGCTGGCCGTCGCGTCCGAATATGCAGGTTCGCTGGGAGCGCCTGCGCTATTTAGCCGCGAACTATTTTCCGAACTAGGCGCTTTGAAGAACGCGGAAGGCGCAAAACAAATCCTGAAACGGCATGAACAAGATATTTTACGCCTGCCTGTGCCCGAGGCGGTTTGGGACGTAGACACACCGGCAGATTATGAACGATTGATTCAGACTGCGGCTTGAAACCAGAAGATGCAGGAGAAGAAAGAAAAGCGCCGAAAATGGCTGACACCCATTCTCTGCGCTTTTTTCTTTATGCCCTGGCTGCTTGCTTGAAGTGAAATGAATTTTCTTGATGCTTACAGCCTGTCCTGCCTAATTCCATTCAACGCGATACCGGTTTCTGAACTATGCAGATGACTGACAAACCAACCGGGAGTTTGGCATTTGGATTCCGCAAAATTTTTGCTTCCAGTAACAGAAATTTAGTCAGCAATCGGTTCAACCATTCCAGAGACGGCGGCAAAGGTTTAACGTCTGACCCTCCGTCAGCCAATCCCAGAGGCTTGAAAAGCAATCGCCGCACGGCTACGGCAGGAAAGAGCAAACTATTGGCGTAAGTCGAACGCAGAACTTTGAACCCAAAGTTCTCCAGTTTTCCCCGCAATTCGCCAAGAGTGTATCGGCGTTGAGTATCCAGAGCTTCATCGTGGCCGCTTCGCATCCAGCGGTAAGCCGGGCCGCGCACAAAGGCAATTCCTCCGGGCTTCAACACGCGCCACATTTCGCGGATTGATTGATCGTCCGCGCCTTCACCGGGAATCTGTACCAGCACATCGAAACTCGTCACCAGATCAAAAGTTTCGTCAGCGAAAGGCAAATCCGTCGCCGAAGCCCGCGACAACATTGAATGATTACGTTGACGGCAAAAATCTATTGCCAGCGGAACCACATCAATTCCAACAATATGCCCCTGACCGGAATACCGCACCAGCCATTCCAGATTGCCGCCAGTCCCGCAACCTGCGTCCAAAATCGTTCGATTCTCAGCAGACAAGAAAGGGTCAAGCAGGCTGGCGGTTATTTCACGCATTCCAGCAAACCACCAGAAGCTTTCTTCTAAGGCGTAAAGGTATTCGTAATCTTCATTTTGCATTGTGGGTTTGCGCTATCCTTGGATATGAACAGGTTTGTTCGCCATAAAGCTTTTAGGATTTTTGTGCAGCTTTATGGTCACATCCAGACGTGTTTATACATTCGTCGGCCAGCCTCAACCGCGCGACTGGAGTTCGATTAACGATGTGAGATTCGACGATTTCCGGCACATCCGCAGCGGTAACACCGCCATACCAAACCGCTTCAGGATAAATGACCACCGTTGGGCCATGCTCACACTGATCCAAACACCCGGCGCGATTAGCCCTGACCGAAGACTTCAAACCTCGCGCAGCCAATTCCTGTTTGAATATCAATTGCAGACTGCCCAGCCCATTCGGGTCGCAACATCCACGCGGATTTTCGGACGGGCGTTGATTGGTGCAGACAAAAATATGTTGATCAAAATTAGGCATCATTTCTCCAGCGGCAATCTACGGTAAAAAGACTTGTGAAGGATTGTGGAATTAAAGCTTGCGAAGTGTGCCCTATAGGTTTTAACGGCGTCAAGTTGGCCTTCAACCATCCCCGTTCTGTCTGTTTACATACGGAAGAAGTTCAATGATTGCATATACTTCTCACCAACAAATGCCCGAAATTGTCATTAGAGCGGTCATATATTAATTATCTGAAAGAGGGAGATTTTCGTGAACTGATTTTGCTGGTCGGGAGTATATTTCGCGTTCAATGGGTGATTGACAGCTTTGCTGAAAAGTACCCGCCAGTCCGTCAAGTTGTAAAACTTTTTGGGCAAACGGGACTGAAACAAGAAACTAAAGTACAGGAAAGGGGGAATTTAGAGATGATGAAAATTACAAGTGACACATTGAAAATGTTAAACAAATTGCCGGATGACAAACGCCAAAAAGTAGATGCGATTGTCCGCCGCCACGTCAGAGCCTGCCAACAGAACGGGTTCAACCCCGAAAATCTGGAGCGGGCTTACATCGAGGCGATTGAGATGGTTGATATTGAGGATCGCTTCCCTGACCCGGTTATCAACGAAGATAACCGAACCTGGGAACCTTTCCGCCAATACGACCAGTACATCAGTCCGAAGGCGGCTTAACGGCAAGCCCAAAAGTCGGTCACAAACAAAATGGGGGATGCACTAAACAAGTGCATCCCCCATTTTGTTTCGCAAGAGCCGCTGCA
This sequence comes from Acidobacteriota bacterium, assembly GCA_017991275.1. Classification (GTDB taxonomy): domain Bacteria; phylum Acidobacteriota; class Blastocatellia; order RBC074; family RBC074; genus RBC074. The sequence goes on along the minus strand of JAGNMH010000422.1, from coordinate 1,209 downwards.
ACTGGCCGTTCATCGGAACGGATGGAGCGCGGCGCGTCCGGGAAATAGACTTCAAAAACACCCGAATCGCCAATTCGACAGCAAGTAGGGTGTTCGGTATAATCCGCCGCTTGAAATTAGACACCAATCTTAACTAACAAATACAGCGCACAAGACATGCTCGGACAGTGGGTACGCCATAGCTGCCCCGTGAGCTAAGCGTTTCGATCAAGGAGTTTTTGAGCGTGAAAAGAATTTTTCTGCTTTCATTCATTGTTGCCATTTTTGGACTCGTTGCCGCTCTCAATCGCACCACCGCACAAACAACGACAACAGACGAAATTTCCATAGCCCTGCTGCCCGTGCCGCCGAACGTCATCGGCACCCAAATCCGCGGAGCCAGCAGCGACGGTAAGCGGATAGTTTTTGATTCGATCAATGATTACAACGGCAAAAATGTGGACAGTAACCGCGACATTTGGGTTTATGACGTTGATTCACGCAGCATCATTCAAATTACCGACACCGCCGATCTGAAAGAAGACCCGGATGATGCGACCAAAACAACGACAACCATTAACAACGAAACTCCGGTTATAAGCGGCGACGGCACAAAGATCGCCTTCGTATCGAACGCCGATTTGGGCGGCACAAAGAACGAAGACCGTAATTACGAAATTTACCTGGCTGACCTACCGCGCAACTCGACGACTCCGACCATTACCAGAATTACCGACACAGGCAAAATCAACGACAACGAAGTCGTCAAGGAAATCTTCAACAACTATTCTCCGACGATCAGCGACAACGGATCGGTCATAGCGTTCCTTTCGACTCGACCAAATTTCAAGGCCATTACCGGAGGCCCGCAAGCTTTTGCCGCCGCCAAAGAAGGACCGGCTAATGATGCGCCCGATGGCAATGCCGAACTCTTCATTTACAACACAACCAGCAAGACTTATTCGCAAGTCACGACCACGCGCGACGTAGACGCAACCGTCAACTTCACAGTCAGGGGCTTTAATGCCAACCCAAATTTGAGTGGTGATGGCCGAACACTGGCTTTCATATCGGGCTTCAATTTCGCGGGAACTGCCGCCAATAAAAATACCGACTTCAATGGAGAGATTTTTACCTACAAAGTTGGCGACCCGGCCAACACCGCCAGACAGGTGACTGACACAACCGGCTCTCCGGCTGTTCCTGCCAACGGTGTAATGAACGTAATGC
>JAGNMH010000421.1 GCA_017991275.1 Acidobacteriota bacterium | reverse complement strand
GACCGTTGATGACTGCGCGGTCGTTATCCGTGTTGAGGTCGCCTTGTATGTCATCGCCGACAACAGCAGTGAACGGAAACCCCGAACGCGAGATCAAAATTCCGCTGAACGTAAAGCCTGCGCCCAAGTCAACCAGTCCGTTGAAGTTGAAGTTATGTCGCACATCCTGTTTCGATGGCCCGGCTTCAGCTTTCAGGTCAAAGGGGTTCAGCACAGTTTCGCGCGAAAAGTTTCGCTCGTTGGAATCGTCATCCTGATTATCGGCGAATGTGTAATTGAAGCCGACCTGATAACGCTTAGCAAAACGTCTTTGCAGATTCACTAACAAGGCATCGTAGTTTGAATGCGCCGACGATTCGTTGATCGAAAAAACTCCGATAGTCGGATTTGGACGAGCCGCCAGAAAGCGCGGATAACCTGTTGCCGCGTCAATCGTCGGGGCACCCAAATTCTTATCAATACGACGCTGCAAATTCCAGGCGGAACTGTGAACGTAACTGACCGACAGACTGAAATCTTTGCCCAAGCTCTGTTCGATTGTGGCCGAAGTTTGGAAAGTTCGCGGATTAACGAAGTCGGGCTGGAACCCGAAAACGCGCGATTGCACGCGGTTGCCGATTCCCGTCGGCAGGGGCGGAACAGCGTTCAGAATGTTTGGATAAGTGACGATTGCGCCCGCTCCACGGAAAACGCAGTTCGTCGGAACAGCCGCGCCGACTGCCGTGCGGCAAGCGCCGCTACGTTCGTCGAAGCTGTAATCTTTGGTCACCAGATCGTTGTTGGTGAATACGCGCAGAAACAGCACAGAGGGTGTGCGCGAATCATAAAGCCCCGCCGACAAACGGACGACTGTGCGACCTTTATTGCCCGGATCCCAAGCCAGTCCCAAACGCGGTTGCCACATCCCCAGATCGTTCGGAATGAACGTCGTTTCAGGCAGCGCAGGATTTGGGCGAGTCGGTTGCGGATTCCATTGGCCTTCCCAACGCAATCCGGCGGTCAGCGTCAGTGAGCGTGAAAGCTTGACGCGATCCTGAGCAAAAAACGCCAGTTCTTTTTGCGAGCCTTTGGCAATGATCAAATCTGGAAACAAGACGACCGTCTGCGTCAGGCGGCGCGGGATGCCGTTCAGGTAATCGGCCAGGCTGCTGAAACGCCACGTTCCAAGATAATCCGACTGACGCTGAGCCGTGAAATCATTCAGGTTCCAATCAAAGCCAAAACGCAGCCGGTGTGCGCCAGAGTTCAGGCTCAAGTTGTCTGAAAGTTGATAACGTTCAGTTTCCCAACGACGAGGGCGGCTGCTGGAATTGCCAAACCTGCCGTAATTGTCCACACGAATTTCCGGGCTAATCAGGTTGGGTTCTTCCAGACGACGATCCGTGGCGATTTGCGCGCGGAATTCGTTAACGGTGTTTGCGTCAAAAACCGTCACCAATCCAAGCTTCAAGCCGTTGCTGGAATTCTTCGCCTTGTAATTGGTTGATGAGAAGTTATCGGTCAGCACTGTGCCGTCGGCCAGCGCGCCAAAGTTCTCTCCGCGAAAGCGCGCGTATGTGTATTGAACGTTGAGCGTGTTTTGCTGGGAAAGAATGAAATCCGTCCGCGCAAAAACGGCCGTCGGATTGTTTGTGCTCTCGTGTTCGCCTTGCAGATTCGCAATGTCAGCCGGAACCGCCAAACCAGCGGCGGGTGTCGCAAATCTAACGAAATAAGGAATATGCAGGAAATTTTGTTCGGCTCCGACGAAGAAAAACGCGCGATCTTTTTTGAGCGCACCACCGGCTGATCCGCCAAATTGGTTTTGCTGATTGTTGCCTTTGTTGCCGAAGGCATCGTCCGAAGTCAGATTCGGATTACGGTTCAGGTAAAAAGCTTCGCCGTGAAATTGGTTCGTGCCGGATTTGGTGACGGCGTTAACGAAACCAGCGCCCGTACGACCAACTTCTGCACCCACTCCTGAACGCACGACCTGAAATTCGCGGATGGCGGTTTGCGGAAAGAAAAAGACGGCATCATTACCGCCACGCTGATTGCCTTGCAATGCGTCGTTGAAATCGGCTCCGTCCAATGCGATGTTGGAATTGATCGAACGCTGACCGGCGATAACCAATCCTTTGCGGTCTGAATCCTGCACGATGCCCGGAGTCAACTGAATGAAATCCGTGAAGTTGCGTCCACGAATCGGCAGTTCAGTAACCGATCGTTGTCCGATGGTCGTGCCGGTGGCCGATTCTTCGGTATCCAACACAGCAGATTCGGAAGTCACAACCACTTCCTCGGTAACCGAAGCCACTTTCAACGAAAGGTTGACCGTTTCTGTGTTGCCTACGGTCAGCGTCACGTTTTCACGCTTGGTCTTTGCAAATCCGGCAACAGTCACTTCGACAACATAAGTGCCGACCGGCATCACGCTGGCTACAAACTGGCCGCGCGAATCCGTGGTCAGCAGACGGGTGTAACCGGTTTCCTGATTGCGAACCGTAACTGAAGCGCCATTGATCGCTTGCGAATTCTGGTCGGTAATCGCGCCTTCGATGGCGGCGCTGCCCGATTCAGATTGAGCTAAAGCATTGATTCCTATGATTGCAGCAATGGCCATGGCCAAAGCCGTTCGGCTGATGATTTGAGCCATAGCGGCCAAATCGGATTTGAGATTGATAAGCAATCCAGCAACGCGCATGGGTGTTTCTCCTGTACAAAGTTGAATTATGGTTTGGTTACGGAGTGATGGATACGTAAAGCCGAATCTATCAGGCAAGAGTTAAGTAAATGTCAGGAAAACCTCGAATCCGCTTTAATTCATCGCACTAAGCGCAAACAACCAAAAACAAAAAAGGGATTCGATTTTGCCTATCTTTTCGACAAGCAAAACCGAATCCCGTTAAGCCACAGCACGTGGCGCCAGCAAAGTGAGACTAAAAATTCAGTCGTAGCGCGAATTGAATCTGGCGGTTTGTACCCAGTCCAACCGTGCGCTCAACCGTGCGATTAAGAATGCCGAAGGTTCCAGCAGCAGCAGCCGTGAAGGCTTGCCCTGGCTGCAACTGATTCGTGCCGGTTCCCAACACGTTCGGTAATGTACCCGGAGGGTTGGCGAAGTTCGTCACGTTGAATATGTTGAAGACTTCCGTGCGGAACTCGATGTTCATCGTTTCAGTAATGGCGAACTTCTTGGCCAGGATCACGTCTTGCTGAAAGAAGTTCGGCCCGTGTATGGAATTGCGCTCCAGATTGCCGAAAGTGCCAGGCTTAGGAGCCGCAAAGGCCGCCGGATTCAGAATAGTTCGATCTGAATTCAGGAACGGATTGACGCCCGGAATCAGGTCTGGACGGCGAACGTTGCGCGAAGCCCCACCGCGCGGCGTGTTGATGACCGCCGAACGACCCGCCGCCGGAGTTTGATAGACCAATCCGGCTGCGTCCACATAAACCACGTCAGGCCGCACAATTTGCACAGGAACTGGCAAGCCACTGCGCGAATTCAGGATAGTGCCGACCTCCCAGCCACTCAACACGCCCTTGCTGACGCCCGTCAAATTCTTGCCGAATGGCAGCGCGTAAATGGCGCTGACATTGAAAGTATGCCGAACGTCAAAGTTGTTGTAGCCGTTGTCGTAGTTGAAATCAGCAGCATCGCGCGCATTGTTCGCTGCCGTCGAGGCCTCGTTCGAGCCAGCGGTGTTGCCGTAGCTTTTTCCGAAAGTGTACTGCGCGTTGAGTGTCACGCCAGAATTGAAGCGACGCGCCAGTGTCGCCTGCAAAGCGTTGTAGCTGTCGTGGCCCCCGCTGCGTTTGTAATCAACTTCAGCAAATGGGTTTTGCACCGTCGGGTTTGTACCCACCGCGCCCGGCGTCACAATCGAAAACTCACGAATGATGATCGCGTTGTTGGCCGGATTGACGTTGGTCAGCACTGACGTGATGTTATTGGCCACGCTGCGCAGGAACAAATTGCGTCCCTGGCTGCCGACATAGGCAACAGTCAAACCCAGTTTCATCGGCAATTCCTGCTGCACGGAAACCGTGTAAGAAAAGATGCGTTCCGGGAAGGTGTAATTCTGAATGTCGTAAGCGCGCGGTTGGAATCCGCGGTTGTTAGGGTTGCTGGAAAAATTGGAAACCAGTGTCGCCTGATTGACTGGAAACGCATTGTTAACGTTGCTCAGCGTCGTGCTGACGCGATCGGATTCAATCGGTTGAATCTGGTCTTCCATCTGGCCAGGGCCATAGTTGATGCCAAAGCCCGCGCGAACCACGGTTTTGCCACCGCCAATCCAACCTGTGCTTTTCTCTTTCGGCGACCATGCAAGTGACAAACGTGGCGCGAAATTATTTTTATTCGCCTTCAATGGGAGCACGTTCGAAGGCAGTATGGTTCCGCTGTAAATATCAAAAACGACTTGCCTATCTTGGTCTTCGCGCAACGGCGAAAAGTATTCGTAGCGCAAACCATAATTAAAAGTCAGATTTGGGCGAATCTTCCATTCATCCTGCGCGTAGCCAATGTAAAACTCTTGCTTGGCAAACCGCTCGCCGGTCGCTCCATTGTTAAACAGACTGGCCGCGCTCAGGTCGCCCAGGTATTGAACCGTGGCAGCAGTATTGGCAAGAAAGTTTGTGATGTTCGAGAAGCTGTAAGTAGTGCCGCCCAAACGATCAGTGTAAGCGCGCACAAAACGAATTTCTCCGCCGAATTTGAGATTGTGATTGCCACGCAACCACACCAAGCTGTCAATCAACCCGATAGTGTAAGGGGTGTACGGAGCGCCACGGCCATTGGTCGCGCTGTTGGCGCGCACCAACCCGCCCGGCACCGAAATACCTGATGAAGCGCCCTGTCCGGCAATGCCACTGTTGGCGACGCTGCCGCTCAGGTTGATGGTCACACCTGACAGGTCAATGCCACTGACAGTCGGAGCGACGCCCGAAACTCGCGTCAACGCGCCGTTATAACCAAGCTTGAATTCATTGACCTTCTGACCGAAGAGGCTTTGCCAGGCAAAGACGCCGTTTTGCGGAACCGATTTGATGACCGCGCGACTGCCCGAAACGTTCTGCGGTTGATCGTTGTTTCCTTGATCGCGGAAAAAGCGAACATAAAACGAATTACGGTCGCTGGCTTTGTAATCGAGTCGCAACGCGCCAGAATTCTCGTTGACAGGATTGCTGGCATTAAGCAGTGCGATGTCGAAATCCGGGTTGGTTGAAGTGCCTGGGAAGGTGACGGCCTTGCTGCTCTTAAACCCCTGTTCGCAAATCGCCTTCACGGCGGCAACAGCTCGCGCGCAAGCGGCGGCGCTGGGCACGGCTTCAAAGAAATTGATACCTGAACGCAGACGGTATCCTTCGTAGCTGCCAAAGAAAAAGAGCTTGTCTTTGACTATTGCTCCGCCCAACGATGCGCCGAATTGATTCAACCGCAGCGGCGAATTCGTGCCACGATCAAACCAATTGCGCGAATCAAGCTTGTCGTTTCTCAGGTATTCAAAAACAGAACCGTGATATTCATTGCCACCCGATTTGGTGACTACGCTGACTTGG
>JAGNMH010000420.1 GCA_017991275.1 Acidobacteriota bacterium | reverse complement strand
AGCGTCGTCGGATTGCTGGTTAATGGCTGGCTTTTTATCTGGCGAACCAGTTCATCACTTGCCCATTGTCTTTGCCTGTCCGTCAACGATGAAGGCAAACCAATGACAAGCGTCGCGCGGTTTGAGACAGATGGATTTTGTGATGTTGATTTTGATCTGGCTTGCGCAATGGCACGCTCGACTGCCTGGGCCTGCGCCTGAATGACAACATCGTTCATCTTTGGGCTGGCCACGGTTAGCATCAACGCCACTGTGTCGCCGAAATCCTTGATGAACTCAATCGGGCCTGCACCATCTGGAAGGTCCCGTATGTTGTCTAGTTTCAACCTTACATCGTCCAGCTCTTTGCCTATGTCCTTAACCTGTTCGTCAAGCGCCAGATAAACAATTGAAACATTGCTGCGCGAAATGGATTCAACGGTTTCGACCCGTGAATTTTGCGCCATCTTCTCTTCGATCTTACGGGTAACTTGCTGTTCAATTTCTGCGGCGCTGGCTCCGGGCCAGACGCAAACGGCCAATGCCTTCCGCACTTTGACTTCTGGGTCTTTGCGTTTGGGCATCGCGAAGTATGCGTAAGTTCCCCACAGCAGCGTGATGATCAATAGAACCCAGGAGACCTGACGAGTCTCCGTGAAGAACTTGGCCGTGTTCTGACGAGTTTCGGTAATCAGACGAGCGGTCAGCCCGGAGCGAGGTTTGATGATTGGATCAGTGGGGTTAGGCATGGTCGGCCCTCAACATCTTTTGAAACCGATTTAGATAGTCAGATTGTTAGGTCTGGAAAAAATCGCCTGGACAACGTTGATGTTGCGCGTCAAAAAAGCGGCCTCGCAACTCATCAGGTAGTAATCCCACTTGCGAATGAATTTTTCGTCAAAACCTTGAGCCAGAACCGATTCCAGTTTGTGGTCGAAATTCTCCCGCCAGATTGACAGTGTCTGTGCGTAATGCAGTCCCATCTCTTCAAGGTTGTGAAGTTGCAGATCGCCCGTCTCGTTGATCGTCTTGTTCATAATGCCAATCGAAGGCAGCAAGCCGCCTGGAAAGATATGTTTTTGCATCCACGTGACATTTTTCCTGTGACTTTCGTAACGCGAATCCGGGCAGGTGATGGCCTGAATGGCCAGCAAGCCATGTCGGTTCAACAGTTCGTGGCACTTTTTGAAAAAGATTTTGAAGTATTCGTGCCCGACCGCTTCGATCATTTCAATGGAAACGATCTTGTCAAATTTTCCGGTGATATTTCGATAATCTGTCAACCGGAAATCAATCTGGTTGGAAAGTCCTTCGGCGGCGACACGATCTTTCGCATACTTCAATTGCTCTTCTGAAATGGTGATTGAAGTAACGTGGCAACCGTAATTTCGCGCCGCATGCACGGCGAAACCGCCCCAGCCTCCTCCAATTTCCAGCACGTGATCTGATGAAGTGAGCTTCAGCTTTCGGCATAGCCGGTCGTATTTTTCTGCCTGCGCTGACTGCAGCAAAGTGTCATGCGAACTGAAATAACCGCAGGAATAAGTCATGCTCGAATCCAGGAAGAGCTTGTAAAAATCGTTGCCCAGGTCGTAATGCTCGGAGATGTTGCGCCTGGCTCCAGTCTGGTTGTTGGCGCGCAGTTTGTGTCGCAGGCGATTGAACACCAGCAGCAAATCCGTGAATGGAAGCCGCCGCTTTTGCGATGATGAAGCGTGTTCCAGATTGATCAGAAACCAGGAAAGCAAGCCAACAACGTCATCTGATTTCCAATCGCCATCCACATAAGATTCGCCGAAACCGACTTCACCATAGAGAACGCTCTTTTTGAAAAAAGCCGGATTCAGGATTTTCAAAGTCGCCTCAGGGCCGGGAGTCTTCAACCCGTAAAAACTCTCTTCTCCGTTGGGAAGCAAAACGCGCAACTTTCCCGCCGGAAGCGCGGAAAGAACTTTGTCAAAAATCTTCTGATAGATTCGGTGGCTTTTTTCGGTCACAGGCGCGTCAGTCGCTGTGCGATACATCTGATTTTCAATTTGGTTACTTTCCATGGAAATTTGCCTCCAGGTTTATTCCGCAACTGCCGATTGGTTGTTTATCGCCGATTTCTTAGGCAATTCAACAAGGCGCACTTTCTCTATCAATCCCAGCTTTTTCATTGTCCAGATGCCCCACCAGTTGATGTCTATCTCGTACCAAGCCAGGCCATGCCTTGCCGCTGCCGGGTGCGCGTGATGGTTGTTGTGCCAGCCTTCGCCAAAAGAGATCAGCGCCACCCACCAGTTGTTGCGCGAATCGTCTGGCGTATCGAATCGGCGGCGTCCCCAAACGTGCGCAGCCGAATTGACGAAACAGGTTGCGTGCCAGGAAAAAACGACTCGCATGCAAATGCCCCACAAAACGAACTGCCAGCCCCCAGCCCAGTACAAGATCACGAAAAGAACGATCTGCGGCACGTAATTCCATTTTGAAAGCCATCGGTAAAAGCCGTCTTTCGCCAGGTCGGGCACTGTGCGGACATGAGATTCGACTTCGTTATGGTCAGACACGCCGTTGGTGATCCATCCCATGTGAGACCACCAGAAACCGTGACGCGGCGAATGTGGATCGCCGTCTTTTTCGGTATTGGCGTGATGAATGCGGTGATTGGCGCACCAGGGAATCGGCCCGCCTTCCAGGGCGAGCGCGCCGCACAAGGTTAGAAAGTATTCGACGGGTTTTGGCGCTTTGAAGCCGCGATGCGTCAACAGACGGTGATAGCCTATGCCAATGCCCAGGCTGCCGGTAATCCACAGCAGCAAAACCGCGACACCAAAAGCAGACCAACTGAAGTTAAACAGAGCGATAATTGCTCCGACGTGGAACAACGCCATGAAAAGCGTCATCGGCCAGTTAATCGGATTTTGGCGGCGAATTGTTGTTATAGCTTCTTGCATTTCACCTCTGGTTAATGCCGAAAATGAACAGTTCCTGTTATTGCGGCGCGGCTAAGGTATGACTCTGACCTGTTCGCCATCCACCACCAGCGCCGAGCCGGAAACGATGACGCGTTCGCCAATCGAAACTCCGTCGGTCACGGCGATCATATTTCCGTATGCCTCGCCAAGTTTAACCAATCGTTGTTTCGCGATTTGTTTGCCGGACTGTTCCGTCACTACATTGACGGCATAGCTTTCAGGATTTTGTTTTGGCCTGACTATCGCGTTGATTGGAATGACTGTAATCGGCGCGGCGGATTTATTTGTCGGCAAAGTTAGCGAAGCAATCATTCCCAAACGCAGTTGTCCGGGTGGTCGTGGAATTGTGGCTTCAACATCGAAGACACGGCTTTTTGGATCGGCGGCTGGTGAAATTCGCGAAACCCATCCTTTGAACTCCATGCCTGGAATGGCTTCGGTGGTAAATGTCAGCGGCTGGCCGATGCCGATGTTTTTCAATGACAAATCAGGCAAGCCAAACATAGCCTTAACAGATGTCCTGTCGGCAATCACAAAAACCGGGCGGCCTGGAACAACCAATGACCCCGGTTCGGCCAATCGTTTCAGCACGTAACAATCAATTGGAGCTATCAAGGTGGCGTCTTTTTCTGCAAGTTTTGCTTCGCCTAACAGCGCTTTCGCGCCGCTGATTTTGGCCTGAATGACATTGGCTTGTGATCGAATGGTTTCAGCCCTGGCCTGTGCCAGTTCGACTTTGGTTTTGGCTCCTTCGTATTCGGGCCTTGTCAGGCTGCGCGCTTCCAGAAGTTTTGTGGCTCGATCCAGGTCTCGTTCGGCTTGCCGCAGAGCCGCTTCGGCTTCGGATAATTGGGCGCGATTGGTCTCTGTGGTTGACTGAGCTTCCGCCAATTGGGCTTCCGCCTGTTTCACTTTGGACGCGAAATCATCATTGCGCAGCCTTGCCAGGACGGTCCCTTTTGCCACGTTATCGCCTTCCTGCACGGAGCGCATTTTCCTGTCGGCGCCCCTGACCTGAAGAACCTCTGTCAAATAGCCGCCGAATTTGAATGCAAGCTCGCTTTGCGATGAAGGCAGAATGTTGGCCGAATACCGCTCGCCTTCACCGCTGGCTGCACCGCTGGAATAGCTTTGAACTTCCTGTACCTGCACCGGTTTGGCAGGCTGCTGATAATTTTCAGCGTGACGGCAACCTGCCGTTAAAGCCAGGCAGAATAATAACCCGATTGCAAACCGAAGATTCGTTTTCATCATATCCCCAATTGCTGTCGCAGGTGATGCTGTTTAGAGTTCGCCGATAGCTTTTTCAAAATCTGCTCGCGCGGTCCAGAAAGCCAGAATCGCCTGCTGATGGCGATCATCGGCTTCAGCCAATCCGGCCTGTGATTGCAGCACTTCTTTGTACAGAGCGGCTTCCAGAGAATACTTGCTGGTGGCAATCCGTAACTTTTCGCGGGCAGACACCTGGTTGAGTTGGCTGACGCGCAACAGCGCCCGCGATTCCTGTAATTTCCGAAACTTGTCGCTTACATCGCGCAGGATCAGGCTTTCAGCTTCGCGCAAACCGTCACGCGCCTGTTCGATGGTCTTTTGCTTTTCGGCCATCTCATGTTTTCTGCGCCCCCAATCGAAAGGCTCCCAATTCATGGTGAAGCCAACGCCTGAAGTGTTTTGAGGAAGAACCGAAACGCCGAAAGCCGAAAAATATCCAACTGTTGCGCTAATGTCTGGAATTGCCTCGGCCTTTTTCAGGCGCTGATCGTACTCAGCCAGCTTCAGTTTCAGTTGCGCTTCTTTTAGTTCCGGCCGTTCGGCCAAAGCTCGTGTTTGAGCCAAAGAAAGTTCAATTTCGTAAACTGTGTTGGTGGAGATTGCGTCAACCGTGAATTCGGTGCGAATGTCGCGCCCCAGTAAATGGTTAAGCAGTTCTTTTGAAGCCGCCAGGTTGTTGCGCAGCTTCAGCGCTTCGTACTCTTCCTTTGCCAGTTGAGTTTTGACATCCAGGCTGTCAGAAGTTAGCGCGACCTGTTGATTCACGTATTCGCCGACGACGCGATCAAGCTCGCGATATAGTTTGAGCGTCCCTTCAGAAGCATCAAGAGCGCTTTGCAATTGCAAAATCGAGTAATAACTTCGTTTGACTTGAAGCGCCACTTCTCTTTTTCTGATTTCCAGCTTGTTGTCGGCCAGGTCGCGGCCAAGTTCACCCATCTTTATCCCAAGCCCGATGCGGTGAAGTTGGGTAAGCGGCTGCGTTGCGCGAGCGAATATGAAAGCGCTAGGCCCGTGGGAGGAAGCGACAGTTGTATTGGTTGGAGGAACCGGCCCAAGCCCTGGAAAAAGTCCAAAGATGCCTTTATTAAAACGGAATTCTGGCGGATTGAACCACTGTAATTCGAGTACCGAAACATCGAATCCGGGGAGTCTCCGCGTGGTTGTCCCGGCCAGACGGTCTTCGGCTTTCCCAACCTCCAGCTTTTCTATATTGACCAGGCGGTTTTGCCGCAAAGCCAGGTCAACCGCTTGTTGGATGGTAAGCTTTTCTTCTGAGGTATTGTTTGTTGCCTGACACCGAATTTCGATTGGCAGAAATATGATCACAAACAGGGCGAATACCTTG
>JAGNMH010000419.1 GCA_017991275.1 Acidobacteriota bacterium | reverse complement strand
GGGTAACGCTGAATTACGCCACCGACTCAACCGGAGCGCCGACTACTAACCGACTGACCAGCGACAGCGTAGGCTTGAGTTACGGCTACGATGCGGCGGGTAACATGACAGGCTCCGGTGGCCAGAGTTACAGCTACGACGGAGCCAACCGGCTGAAAACCGCCAGAGATAGTGTTGGAAGTTGTGGAAATTGATCTTTGAAAGAGGAACCGCGTATCCTCGTTGAAACTCTGATTATCAACATCTGTTGGAGCGCTTGCCCCAACAGTCAACCAAGGATACGCGATGAAACAAGCATACCAAGAAAGTCCGTTAGTGACGACGGAAGCAGTTGTCGATCCACTGGAAAGCCTGGCTCGGTTGGGCGCGCAGCGAATGTTACAAGCCGCTCTGGAAGAAGAGGTTGAGTCTTATTTGCAACGCGCCCGCTATCAGCGCAAGGGCGTCGCTCAAGGTTATCGCAGCGGTTATCTGCCGGAACGCGCGATCATTTTGGGCAGCGGCGCAGTCTCGCTCAAAGTGCCGCGCGTGAGTGATGAACCCTCCGGCGAAAAGTTTCAATCCAGGCTGGTCAAGCCTTATCAGAAACGTTCGCAAGCCGTGGACGCGCTCTTTCCGCGGTTGTTCATTGAAGGATTGGCTACGCGTGACTTTGAGCCTGCATTGCGTGCGCTGCTGGGAGCAGAAGCCGCATTGTCTCCGAGCACGGTGTCACGGCTGAACCAGCAATTTAAGGAAGAATATGCGGGTTGGCTGCAGCGTCAACTGACCGAGACTTTCGTTTATGTCTATGCGGACGGCTTATATGTGGCCGCAGGCGTTGGCGACGAAAAGGCTTGTCTGTTGATCGTCATCGGCGTGGACACGAGCGGGCGCAAGCATTTTCTGGCCTTGCAGGAAGGCTACCGTGAATCGAAGGAAAGCTGGCTTGGCGTGCTGCGCGACTTGCAAAGACGCGGCCTGCAAGCGCCTGCGTTGGCGATTGGCGACGGCGCACTGGGCTTTTGGGCGGCGCTGGGCGAAGTCTTTCCGTTGACCAAACAGCAACTTTGCTGGCTCCATAAAATGCGCAACCTGCTCGACAAATTGCCGAAGAAGGAACACGGTGAAGCGGTGCAGAGGTTGCGTGCCCTTCAGCGCGCATCATCGCGCGGTGCGGCTGAAAAGCTTGGCCGACAATTGATCGCCGACTGGCGCAAACCTTATCCGGCCGCCGCCTCGAATCTGGAAGAACATCTGACGCGCCTGCTGAACTTCTATGATTACCCAAGCGAACACTGGCGGCATCTGCGAACGAGCAACATCATTGAGAGTCCGTTTGCGGCAGTGCGCTTGCGGACGGACGCGGCCAAACGCTTTCGGACAGTCAAATCCGGAGTCCACTTGATCTGGCAGTTGTTGCTGAAACAGGAAAAGAAATGGCTGCGGTTTTGTGGAGCAGAAAAATGCGCGAACGTTTTGCTACCGGCTTGAACTCTCAGTAGAGGGCAGCGAGTTACGCGGGAAATCAATTCCCGCAACATTTGACACTATCTCCCTCACAACTCCATTTGAATTTGTCCTGCTTTCCCACTCGATAAGTCAGGTCAGTCCAAACAAACGCATTGCATTATCCTTGAGTATCAACGGACGCACTTCATCACGAATGGCGACCTTTTCGAAATCCGCAAGCCAACGATCCGGCGCGATCAACGGATAATCCGAACCGAACAGCACTTTGTGTTTGAGCAAGGTATTCGCATATTGCACCAGCGTCGGCGAGAAATACTTCGGCGACCAGCCCGACAGATCAATGTAAACCTGCGGTTTGTGCAGACACACCGAGATGGCTTCGTCCTGCCAGGGGAACGACGGGTGCGCCATGATGATCGGCATATCTGGAAAATCCACAGCCACGTCGTCAATGTCCATTGGATTGCCGTATTTCAACCGCACGCCGCCGCCGCCAGGTTGCCCCGTGCCGATGCCGCTGTGACCAGTGTGAAAGATGACAGGCAATTTGGCAGCGTTGATGACTTCGTAAAACGGATAGACACTCTTATCGTTCGGATGGAACTGTTGAAGCGGCGGATGCAGCTTGAACCCGCGAATGCCGCCAGTTGCGATCAACCGGTGGGCTTCGTCCACTGCTTCCTGGCCGCGCGTCGGGTTTACGCTGGCAAAGGCCAACATGATGTCTGAATTCTCTGCCGCAAAAGCCGCAATTTCGTCATTCGGTATCGGTGGTCGTCCGGTCAGTTTTTCATCCACGGTGAAAATCACACAGCCGATTTTGCGTTCACGGTAATAATCAGCCAGAGCGTGGCGGTTGCGGCCTACGCCGGAATTGCCGAAGTATTTCTGCGCCGCGTCGTTGGCGGCATTGTCCTCAACTTCGGTTTCAAGATGGACATGCACGTCAATCGCAATCAATTCGTTGGTATTCATAGTTTGTCTTTCAATTCTTTCAAATGGCGACTAGGGTAAAGTCGGCACGCAGGTGAAGTTCTACTCGCCTTCAATCCAACGGTCAAAAATCATAGTCGTTTACGCTTTCAAACGACAAGTTCGTATTCAGTTTTAGTCGGCCATTACACTCTTATTTGACAGCCAATTCCCATACAAATCGAGTGCCGTCGCTTCCGTCAGGAACTGGCCCGGCACTGTCACACAGGATTGCCTGAGTTTTCGGATCAATCCGCAAAAAACGATTCGACGCCAGAGACATCAACACCAGTTCGCCGGTCGGTGTCTCTATCCACTGAAAACTTTGTTCCAAGCCAGGCTTGGCTGTCTCCAGTTTCGTTTGCCCGTCACGATTGATGCTGATATATGCGCGGCCCGACTTGAGCGCCACACGTCCGAGCTTCATGTCGGCGACTGTAAAAGCAGTTGGCATTCCAACAGTCAAAGTCAGTGATTGAACAGTCAAACCTGTCTTGGCTCTAAATGAAGTCAGGCGTATTTGTTTGCCATACGGTATTGGGCGCATTAGTCCACGCGGATGTGGCTCGTTGACCATCATGCTGTCGAAGTCAGCGTAGCCGCCGTTTTGCCCCGCGCTGTTGTAGGCGAACAACGAATAACGCACTCCCTGAAAAGTCGTCAGTTGAAACACCAACTCAACCGGCTCCCCCAAAGGCGTGAAGCTCTTACCATCCAGCGAAAAACTGAACTGCGCCGTTTCCTTCAGAAAGTCGCAATCGGCCTTCAACCAGAGAGAGGCACCTGTCATTGAGGCACGGGCGGTTTTAGCAGTGTAATCACTATATTGGGCAATACTGATCCCTTTGTCGTCGCGTTCAATTCCGATCCAGGCATAAGGCTTATTCAACAACGCAAGCCCTGCGACATCGCCGGTCTGTAAGCTGGCAACGTCTAGCTTAACAATAGGTGAAGACAGAGGGCCGATAGCGCGTTGTGTGAGCGTGTTGCGAGCCTGCCAAAAGTTCGTGGCTGGCAGTGTGTGGAGCCTTAGAAAACCGACCCGTTCGGAGAGCGACCACTTGTCGTCTACCGGCACGTGATTCCATTGCCAGATCGGTTTGAGCTTGGGCGCGATGAAATCATCGTTGTGATCGTAAGGCACAGTCGGCTTACCGTTGTATCCGGTATTCGGCTTGACCCACGTGCGCGGCGTGCGTTTCAAATTGCCCGGCAAGCCGAAGTAAGGCCAACCGTCCTGCCACGTAATCGGCGACAAGGAGGTCAGACGTCCGATGGAGTTGTAATCCATCATCGAAAAGCCCCACCACTCGCCTTTCGTCGTCTGTATGATTCCACCCTGATGCAAAGACATTCTGCCGCGCGCCGCTGGATCAGCAGGGAGTATCTTTCCATCTCTGGTCAAGCTCTTGCCTTTCATCAGTCCGAAGTCTTCATCAATGCTGATGGCCTGATTGTATTCGTAAGGCCCTTCCGGTCGGTCGGCACGAGCAGCCGGCATCCGCATCGCGCCCATATACCAGGCACTCGTAATCAAGTACTTGCCGTTGATTTTGTAAAAGTGCGCGCCTTCGCCAATACCTAAGCCTTTGGGAATGATGAGACGCTCTGTGCCGGGCACAAGGTCAGTCAGGTCACGATTGAGTTGCGCCAGACGAATCCCTTCGTAACCCCAAACCACATACACTTTGCCGTCGTCGTCGAACAACACCGACAAGTCGTGCAACGAAACTTTCATCGGCGTCCGCGTCCACGGGCCTGCCGGATTGGTCGCGGTGAATTTTTGCGTGGTCTGTCCGTTGACATTGCTGAAGATGTAATAAGTCCCGTTGTGATAACGAAAGCTCGGAGCCCATATGCCGCGCCCGTAAACGTTCTTGCCTTCATCCAATCGAAACGCTGGCCCCAAATCCAGCTTGTCCATTGCGTAAGCAACAAACTGCCAGTTGACCAGATCACGCGAACGCAAAATCGGCAAACCGGGCATTGAGTGCATCGTCGTACCGGTCAGGTAAAAATACTCGCCGACGCGAATCATGTCTGGGTCAGAAAACTCTTCGTAAAACAGCGGATTGGTGAACGTGCCGTTGCCGTTATCGGCTGTCCACGTTTTCTTTCGATCAGAGGTTTGCGAACTCGCTGTGATCCCCACCAGCAGAAAAAACAGGGCGTGACAGACACAAATGATGCAGGTCTTTTTCATGCGAGTTGTATTCGGCGTTGCGTTTGAATTTGGGTGCGGCACTCACTTCGCGAAGCTCACGGTAATGTCTTTCAGCGGCTTGTCATCAGCATCTAGAAACCGCGCGCAAAAGTCTGTTGCTCCGCCACCGTTCACAATTGCTGCGCGAATAATGTTCTGCCCCTGGTTGAGCGTCAATCGTTTGGATACTCCATCGTCAATCACGGCTTGGCGGTCGCCGTAAATTCCAATGACTTCTTTGCCGTTCACCCACCAGACCGAAGCCGCGTTGGAACCTATCGCGAGGCGCACATCCTTCATCTCACGCGGACTGTTAATGACGGTCACTGCCCAAAACAAAACGTCAGATGTTTTCTTATTTTGCGCACGGGCGAAGTGAAACAGGTTGACGTTGTAATTGATCGTGTCCAACGCGTGCCACGTGAGTTCATTGCTGCCATTGGTTACTTTGTCGCCGTCTTTTGGTACAACGGTGAACTGGTTGGGGAAAAGGTCTTTTTGGACGAGCGACTGAACGGCATTGTCTGTGACACCAGTTGCTGCGATGGGTTCCAGAACAAGCCAGCGTTGAATGAAGCCGTCCACGTTCGGTGCTTTCGTCGGCGTGGCAGGTTTCGTCAAAGTTACGGGCGGCGTTTGCGCGGTCAAGGTTGCAGAGATTGCCAGCGCAAGAATCGTAATCGCCGCAACTAAAGAAAGCTGTTTGATGAATTGCGTGTTCATAAATGTTCCTTGCCGCTTACGGAGTTTTGATCAGCCAGCGTTGTTTTTCGCTCTTGGGATCGAACTTGGCGAGAGTAGCGAAACTGCTGCCGACAGCCGAAAGCGCCAGCGGTCCTTTCGTGTTGGGAATGGCTTTGGGGCTGACGCGCCAACTGCCATCGGCAAGCTGATCGAAGCGCCAAAGCTGTTCAGGGCTGCCATTGAAAGTCGGCAG
>JAGNMH010000418.1 GCA_017991275.1 Acidobacteriota bacterium | reverse complement strand
CGGTTATACGAATTCCCAAACAGGCTCTGTGACAAGCCTTGGGCGACCATTGATTGGTATGCACAGAACACCGTCTTTCAAACATAAAATAAGGAGAATGATGATGATGAAATTAGCGAGAGCAGTACTGTTTCTCACGTTGGTGTCGTTAGTGTCGGGGGCTGTTTTGGCTCAAACCAATGTGGGCGAGCAGCAAGCCGAAGAGACACTGCCTTTTCAACTGACCACGACCGCCACGTTTGGGCTGCCGTGGCGAATTGCCTTCCTGCCGGATGGGCGCATGCTGGTGACCGAAAAGATCGGCCCGATTTGGCTGGTCTCAGCGCAGGGAGAAAAGATCGCGCCATTGGGCAATACGCCTCCCGTTTACTGGCAAAACCAGAACGGCATGCTGGGCATTTTCGTCTCGCCCAATTTTGCGACCGACGAAAGCGTCTACATCACCTATATCGAGCCGGGTGATTACGGCGGAGGCCAGGCGTTGGCACGCGCCAAGCTGGACTTCAGACGAAATCGCTTGCTGGATTTCACTGTGCTGTGGCGTCAGATGCCCAGAGGCAAAGGCGGCCAGGCAGGCGGGCAGATCGTTTTCGCGCCCGATGGACAATCACTGTATATGACTGTGGGAGACCGCCAGCGCATGACTCCGGCCCAGGACCCGGATCAGCCAGTAGGCAAGATTCTGCGCCTGACGCTGGATGGCAAACCGTTTCCGGGCAATCCTAACTTCGGCAAAACCGGAGCTTCGACCATTCCGCTGATTGATCCGCCACAGGACACCGAAGTTGCCAAGACCGCGAAGGTGGTGAGCACCTACACCTTCCCCAGCCCGAACCTGACGCCCGCAGAAACCTGGGCCAGTGAATTCCGTGCGCCGTATGGTTTGGCGCTTTCTCCCACTGGTGAATTATGGGAGGTTGAACATGGCCCCAGCGGCGGCGACGAGCTGAACCTGATCGAGAAGGGCAAAAATTACGGCTGGCCGCTCGTTTCTTACGGAAAGAACTACAACGGAAAGCCGATTCCCAGTCACGACACGCGGACTGATTTCGTAAAACCAGTCCTCTATTGGGTTCCGGTGATCGCGCCCGGCAACCTGATGTTTTATCGCGGTACCAAAACTTTTCCGCAATGGGACGGCAGTGGCTTTGTCAGCGGACTGGCGACGATGTCGCTCACTCGCATCATCTTCGACGGTAAAGGTGGAGCCAAGACAGCCGAGCGCTGGAAGATCGGCAAACGGATTCGCGATGTGGAACAAGCGCCCGACGGTTCGCTTTGGTTGCTGGAAGACGCCAATCCCGGCGCTCTGATCCATGTGACCCCCAAGGTAACTCCGAAGTAATGGCTCCGCGTTATTGACGTAAGTGGCTTTGCTTGTTTGGAAATTAGCGCCAGAGGTGCGGCCTGTTTATAGAAACGGTGTATTCGTTACCTCAAGCTCCGTAGGAACTGCCTGTGCATAGGCCGCTCCTACGGAGCTTGAGGAAATAACCACCTACCAGGCTATAAACAGGCCGCTGGAGCTAAAAGCCAGCAAGCCGAACTTCCAAACAGACATCCTGTCCTAAGCCGAAATTGCGCGACAACCCGGAGTCAGTCGCAGTAACCATGTACTTACAACACAGAACATTTCGTATATCTGCGGCGGTGATTTTGTTGGCGTTCGCTTTGATCCAGCTTTCTGACGCGCAATCGAGCGCGCCGCAGGATCAAAGCTGGAATCGGCGTGTCGAAGGCGCAGGCGATTATCAAACCGTGCTGGAAGTTTCAGGGCGGATTGAAGTTTCAAGGACGATGAAGCTGCCTGATCCGCTGGATTTGAAATCCATCTGCCAGGCCAAAAATGACTCTGAACGCCGCGCCTTTCTTTCCGCCGAAGGTTATCTGTCCGCGCTGGAAAAATCCGTCGAAGCCAATCGCCATTTGCCCGAAATCGTCCAACTTCACAACGAACTCGGCCAGTTGTGGTCGTATCGAGGCGATATGACCAAAGCCATCGAACATTTCACCGCCGCGCGCGCTACGCTGGTCAAAGTCCTGCCCGATCATCCCGAATACTCCGAAGACCTGGTGTATATGGACGAAATTCTGGGCGTTGTGCATTTGCGAAAAGGCGAACTGGATAACTGCGTCCACAATCACAACGCCGAAACCTGCATCTTTCCTCTGACAAAACAGGCTCAGCACAAACTGACGGCGGGTTCTTCGGCGGCGGTCGGATATTTCAAAAGCTTTTTGAACAAGCGACCAGACAATCTGGAAGTTCAGTGGTTGCTGAATTTGGCGATGATGACTTTGGGGCAAAATGGGAGTTATGGAACTAAAGGGAATGCTGGCAAAAATACTCGTGTTCCTATTTCTCCCATTACTCCCAGATTCCCCGACGTAGCCGCAGCCGTCGGCGTTGATCGCATCAGCGGAGCAGGCGGAACGATCATTGACGATTTCGACAACGACGGACTGAACGACGTAATCATCAGCAGCGTTGACGCCTGCGAATCCCTGAAGTTTTTCCACAACAACGGCGACGGCAGCTTTTCAGACCGAACCGACAAAGCCGGACTCGGCGATCAAATCGGCGGCATCAATTGCATTCAAACGGATTTCAATAACGATGGCTGGCCGGACATTTTCGTCATGCGCGGAGGTTGGGAATTCCCGATGCGTAATTCCCTGCTGAAAAACAACGGCGATGGCACGTTCACCGACGTGACTGAAAAAAGCGGGCTGATGAGCGGCGAACATCGCACTCACTCTGCGGCTTGGGCGGATTTCGATAACGACGGATGGCTGGATGTATTCGTCGCTCACGAAGAAACTCCCAGCCAGTTATTTCGCAATCACGGAAACGGAACCTTTGAAGACGTGTCGAAGAAAGCCGGCATCGGTCGCGTGGCTTTTACCAAAGGCGCGACCTGGGGAGATTACGACAACGACGGTTTTGCCGATCTGTACGTGTCGAATTACGGCGGCGACAACTTTCTGTATCGAAACAAAGGCGACGGAAGGTTTGAAGAGGTTGGCGCAAAGTCAGGCGTCAGCAAACCTCTGATGAGTTTCCCGACCTGGTTTTTTGATTATGACAACGACGGCTGGTTGGATTTATTCGTCGCCAGCTTCGTGCCTTCGGTGACGGAAATCGCGCGCGGCTTTCTGGGTTTGCCGCCCGCAGCCGAAACGATGAAGCTGTATCACAACAACGGCAAAGGCGCGTTTGAAGACGTGACAGCGGCGGTCGGTTTGGCGAAAGTCGTTCCGACGATGGGCGCGAACTTCGGAGATTTCGACAACGACGGCTTCCCGGATTTTTACCTGGGAACCGGAGCGCCTTCGTATGCGGCGCTGATGCCGAACTTCGCGTTTCGCAATCTGGGAGGAAAGAGCTTTGCAGATGTGACGACCGCCACCGGCACAGGCCATCTGCAAAAAGGCCACGGCGTAGCCTTTGCCGATTTGGACAACGACGGCGACGAAGACCTGTATGTCAACGTAGGCGGCTTTATCCCCGGCGATAAATACAACAAAGCTCTCTTCGCCAACCCATCCACCAAAACCAACTGGATTTCGATCAAGCTGGTCGGCGTGAAATCGAACCGCGCCGCCATCGGCGCAAAGATCAAACTGACTTTGACGGACGCGACTGGCAAACCAAGCCTGCGTTATCGGGAAGTTTCCAGCGGCGGTTCGTTCGGAGCTTCACCGCTGACTCAGCATATTGGGTTGGGGAAGTTTCAGAAGATTACGGAAGTGGAAATCCAATGGCCGGTCAGCAAGACTCCGCAAGTGTTTCGTGATGTCGTGGCCAATCAGTTCATCGAAATCAAAGAGTCGGCGTCGGAGTATCAAAAACTTTCGCGGCAATCGTTTTCGCTGACAAAAACGACTTCGCCGCACGCCAATCATTCCTCATCATCAGCAGCCAAATCTAAAAAGCGTTGAGTCTGAAAAGCTCCGGCAGGAGCGACCTGTGATAACACCGCCATAGGCCGCTCCTACCGGGGCTTGGAAAATAGCTGCCAATCATTGCTATAAACAGGCTGCCCCTATCGGAGCTAAAACAGCGATCAAGGTTTGATCTTCTCGGTCTCTTTTTCTTCTATGGCGTCGCCTCGCTGGTCTCCGCGCTGAGCCGCGTCTTCGTTGGCTTTATTCAACCGGGCAAAAGTTTCGCGCGCGCGTTCGGAGTCTTCCCTGCGATTGGCTTTGGCATAGGCGCGAGAAAGAACGTAATAAACGCGAGCTTCGCTGGGAGCCATGCGCTGTGCGATTTCCAGCTCTTCGATGGCAAGGTTGTTTTTGCCGGTTTCAAATAAACAACGGCCAAGCACGTAATGACCCAGGGGCAAGCGCGGCGTCAGACGAACTGCTTCTTCAGCCAGCTTGATCCCCGCTTCCGGGTCTTTGTTTCTTAGCCTGATGTAAGCGATTTGCAATCTAGCCAGCGCGTGCGAAGGAGAGTTTTCTATTTCATGCTCAAAGGCTTTGATCGCTTCGTCGTCGTCGCGCGTATCAATCAAGAATCGGCCAAAAGCATATTGAACATTCGGGGTCTTGGGGTAATCCTTGACCAGCCGTTCAAATTCGATGCGCGAATCGGCGGCGTTCAGTTGAGCGTGGTAATGCTGGGCCAGACCCGCCCGGCGAATCAGTTCGCGGTCGCGGTGATTCAGGTCAATCTGTTTTGGCAAAGCCGAAATTCGCAAAATTGAAAGTCCCAGCCCGATCATCAAATCTTGTGTATTCGATCCTTCGGCGGCCAGACCATGAAAAGTTCGCTGAGCAGTTTCAAAATCACCGCGCAACAGAAACAGTGTGGCTTCGTGAAAACGCATGACCCGCGCCAGATCATTGTTGTCGCCAATGCCGCGCTGACGCCCTTGTTGCAGATGCAGAAAAGCATCGTCGTAACGGCCAAGTTTGTATTCGCACAAACCCTGCATGGCCACCGGCGCGCCGACTTTGGGTTGCAGCGCGGCGACTCGGCTGAAGGCCTTGACGGCTTCCTCGTACCTGTCACGTTCATAAAGCAGAGTCGCCAGATACCACCAGCCTTCTTCCCAGCGAGGTTTGGCGGCGACGCCTTGCTGATAAAGTTTGATCGCTTCGTCGAAATTCCCGGCTTCGCGCTGTTGGTTGGCTTCGGTAGAAATTTTTTCAAACGCCGGAGATTGAGCGACTGGCGTTGCGGGCTTGGACGGTTGCGTTGATTTGGCGCGCTGTGCGAAAGCTGGCGACACGGCAAAAACAATCAAGAAAATCAAAACTGCTGGCAGGCTGAAATAGCGATTGCTCTGTAACTGATCAGCCATTTTTGCCCCGGAGGGACAATTGAATGTAGGCAGGTCGTTTACGGCCTGCAAAGGTAACGACCAGGTTCCTCGTCCCATCGGGACGATTGAATTGACTGGCAAGGACACGCATTTTGATCGGAAATTCAGCCGTCCCGCTGGGACGAGAACAATTTTCGCCATCGCACACAGGCCGTAAACGACCTGCCTACCGTCAACCGTCCCGCTGGGACGAAGAGGGCTTGCCAACAATTCATTATCTACCTGTCTGGTAATTGGTAATGGGT
>JAGNMH010000417.1 GCA_017991275.1 Acidobacteriota bacterium | reverse complement strand
AAGGGATTTCTTTTTCAGCCGTCATTACCGACAAAGCTTCGTCAGCGCCGGAAAGGAAACTGGCACAAAGCGCAAAAGGCTGTTCACGATCCAGGAATTCTCTGACCGATTTAGCTGTTGCCGCTGGCGAGTCGTGCGAAGAGATAAAACGCGGTTCAATCTGCCGCGCAAATACGCCTCCATTTCTATTTATCCGGTCGAAGTAAGAAGTCAGCAATCCTTGAACCGCGGAATTCGATTCAGCCAAACGCTTTGGTGGCAAGATGACCCCAATGCGAAGCGTGGAAGGACCAACGCCAGGTTCAGCATTTCGCCCCAGACTTTTCAAATACGCGAGTAAATCATCTATGTCTGCCAGCGACAACCGATAACGCGGCATAGTTGCTTCGAGGGAATTGCCCGCCGGGTCAATTCCTATGGTGATGGCGCGTTTCAGAGTGCGTTCGGTGTAGGCCTCGTGTTGGCGTCCGTTGGTTTCAACGCTGTAAGGTTTGGTCAGAGCTTCCCAAGTGATGTTTGACGGCATCACACCGCCTTCCGGACGGCCAAGCCCGTCAACTCCGTGGCAATTTGCGCATGGCATAGCCGAGGCTGGAACGGTTGTGCTGCCGTTAAGCACAGCTACGATTTCCTGGCCCGACGCGCTGGTTCCTTTCAGGTAAATCTGCTGGCCGCGTTTTTCCTGCGGAGTCAATTCATTTGTGGAAGAGAGGACTTTGCCTGAAACAAACAGCAGCAAAGTACAGGCAATCAAGAAAAAGATTTTTCGGTAACGGTGGCTCATTGTTGGGCGAACTGTCGGTTTTCAAGTGGTGTAGCGTGAACTGGCAGTTCGCGCTACTTTTTCAGCCGCGATCATTCAGCACGCTTTCGACGATTTTGATGATCTCAGCGGGCGAAGCCAGCCCGAAAGCTTTTTTCCACAATCCGGTCGAATCGTTGCCGATGATGAACAGGTTGGAATGCGTATCACGATTTTCAGCGGGCATCCCCAGTTTTTTCAGTGCCGTTTCGACGTTTTCCTTTGACCCGGTCAGCAGCAACCATCCGGGCATGGCTTTGAAAGAAGTGGCGAATTCTTTCAGTTTGGCGGGTGTGTCGTTCACCGGATCAACCGAGATGGAAATCAGAAAAACGTCTTTACCCAATCGTTCGCCCAATCTGTCCTGTAGCTTGGCGAAGGTCGCAGCCATCATTGGGCAGCTTTCGCGGCAACTGGTGAAAAATGAATTGATGACGACCGTGCGGCCTTTCAGCACGTCGGAATAGAGCCGCATCGTTTTGCCGTCCTGATTCGTCAACTCAACGTCGGTGAAGTATTTATGCGCCGCCGAAAGTTGATCGCCAGCCTGCTTTGTCTTTGCAGCAGAAACTTCGTTGATGACTTCCACCAGTTTTGCCGGAGCGGCCAGGCCGTTCACGCGTCGCCATTCGCCGGCGGATTCATTGCCGATCAACGCCGTTGGCGAATGATCCCATTTGTCGGCGGTGAACACTCCGAAGGCTTTCAGCAAGGCGTCAACGTCAGGTTTCGCCCCGGTCAGCAGGGTCCAGCCTTCGCCTGCGTTGAACTTTTCGCTCCAGGTTTTCAGTCGCTGCGGAGTATCGGTCACTGGATCAACGCTGATCGAAATCAGCAACACGTCTTTGCCCGCGCGTTCGCCCAGCAATCGGCGAAGCTGGCCGAAGTTCGCACCCATCGGCGGGCAGACAGTCGTGCAGGTAGTGAAAACGAAATTGACGGCGACGGTTTTGTTTTGCAGCAATTCCCGAAAGCGAAGCTGATCGCCGTTCTGATTGAGCAAGCCAACATCAGGAACAGTCAGGCGGCTGGCTGCCGCAGGTTTGGTACTGGATTGAGCAGCGATTGGCTGGTTCAGTATGAGAATTACGCCGAACATCAAAACAATTCCAATTTCTTTCCGCCAAATTTTATTCATTGTTTTCTTTCCTCTCTTCTTTGGTCTGAGCCTGCAAAACCAGATACTGCGAATTATTGACCGACAAGCCCGCCGACTGCGATTCCAGGTAAACGTAATAAACTCCCGGTTGCGGCGGAGCGAATTCGACTTCGTAAACTCCGTCGCCGATGGCGCGGGCGGCTTGCCGTTTGTGCCAGACGCCCGGAGCCAGCATTACCATCGAGCCAACATCCTTCAATTCGGTTTTCGGTTGTTTGGTGTTTGGATCGGTCAGCCGGAATTGCAGTCTCGCGGTTTCGCCAACTTTCAGGTTTCGATATTGAATGAGCGGAGTGACGATGATCGGTTTGCTGGCTCGTTTGGCAGCAAGTTCCGGGTTAGATTCAACGGCAATTTCAAAACAATGAACCAGTCGCGGCGAATCCAGAAACAGCGAAACGTCGTGAACTCCGGCTCGCGCCAGTCTTGTTGTAGTTTCGTAAACGCCCGGATGTCGCTCGCGCAAACTGCGATCAACTACCAGCACGGCACGCGGTTCTCGGCCGTAGTTGCTGAAATTTCCCATCGGCGCAGCCATGCCTTCTTTATAAAAGTAGATGGACTTGTCGGCTGGGTTCGCCACCAAAGCTGCTCCGCTGCCCGGAGCGGGCACAATCCCATCGGCCAACGCCGGGCGCGAAACCTGGCCAAACGGTTTTTGGCCTCCTGGAAAATCAATCACGGGAACAGTCTGTCCCGCGACTCCGGCAGATTTCAGCGGAATCATCAACACAGTTTCGCTGTCGCGATGGCGAACATACGCCTGAGAATCGGTGAAGGTGATTTGATCGGGAGATTTTTCCACGTCGGCTGTTTGCTTCAAACGGTTGTCGGCGGCGTCGAAAATGTAAACTACGTTCTTTTTCGGATTGACGGCAAAGCCTACGCGGCCACCGGGAGCGAAACGGATTTGAGACAGACCGGCTTCGGCTGCGATACGAGCGACGATCAATTGGCGGCTGGCGTCAATTACTGAAATTTGTCCGTTTGCACTGGCTGCGTAAAACATTTTGCTCAAACCCGAAAACGCCAGCGAAGCCGGTTGTTCGCCGGTTTTTACTTCGGCGACTTTTTGCAAGGTGCGAATATCAATGATCGAAATGATTCCGTCCAGGCTGCTGATGGTAAGCCATCGGCTGTCGTCGCTGATTGCGACTTCGTTGGCGCGCGCGACTGGAATTCGAGCGGCGGCTGTGAGTTTGTCAGTGGCAATTGCCGTGATGCCTTCAGCAGTTGTCGCCCACAGGTACCTTTGATCGGCTTGCAGCGCCAATTTGGCGGGATTGCGTCCGGTATCAACGTTGGCCAGAACTCGCCACGAATTTGTGTCAATTACGGCGACCTGATTTGCTTCCGGCATTGAAACGAACAAACGGCTTTCATCCGCCGACAATATCCAATCCGCAGCCACGCTTTTCAGTGGAATCATTGCCAACAATTTCGATCCGCCGAAACCGAATCGCGGATCAACCACCGAAATGCTTGCGTCGTCGTTCATCGCCAACACGTAAAAGGAATTCAGATCAATGTCGGCCTGAGCGAACACGCTGCCGCTCAGAAATTCCTGCACCCGATCTCGGCAAGCTTTTGCCGGAGTCATTCGACTTTCAGTTGTTGCGTCAGTTCTTAAATTTACCCAGGCGGCGGGTTGCAAGGTGCGAACGGGAGAATTGGTCGCTGTGTCGCGTATGGTGAAGCGAACAATGACATCTTCGCCTTCGCGCAATTGGTTTGATGAAAGCGGCTGGATTGAAAGTTCAATGGCAATGCCTTCGTGGACGATGCGTTGTTTGACTGGCGGCGTCTGGCCGCTGGCAACATAAAACGGAAAGAATCCACAGGCTAAAAAAACAAACATCAACAGGCGAGTGTTCAGAGTACGAGCGTTCAGAGTACGAGCGTTCAGAGTACCGCCTTTAGGCGGCAGCGGCGGCTTTAGCCGCACAGAGCGGCTCGTAAACGAGCCGCTTCCGCCTAAAGGCGGTACTCTGAACGCCTGCTTTGAGATTAAAGGCGGTACTCTGAACGCCTGCTTTGATGAAAGGTGGTTTTTCATCGGTTATTCGTTTTCGATGATCTTGGAGTATTCATCGTAAGGCGCGGGGTAAATTCGTTTCTGGTCGCGCTGTTCTGTCAACAATGCTCCAAGTTTTTCCCGCACCGGTTTCAAATCGCGCGTCTTATTCGATGAATGCATCAGGTTGACCTGCTCCAACTTGTCGGTGCTGACGTTGTACATCTCGAATTCGGGTTTTTGCGGTTTGGTGGTTTTGACCGGTTTGCCGTCTGTGACGTTTACGTCGTACTGAAACGGTTTCGTCCAGAACTGCGGATTGTCGAAGTAGCGCGAGTACTTCCAGATTTGGGGTTCGTCGTTCTTGCTGGTTCGCAAATCAGCGATGACGGTTTCAACGTGGTTTGGTTGGACGACGGAAGCATACGGTTTGCCTGTGACCTGATTGGTCTGGTGCAAACCGGAGCTGACTTCGTCGTCGGTCATGAAGTAAATCGGCGAAGTTGAAACATCCGGATTAACCTTGCCGGTGATGACGCCGGAAAGGTCGCGGCCAATCAGAGGGCGAGCTTGAGAATGGGTTTTCCGCAATTTCTTTAGCGCGGCTTTCTGGTCAATTCCCGCCAGACCCAGCAGCGTCGGTATCAAGTCAACGTGACTGGTCAGCATATTGGCCTGTTTCGATTCCTTAAACATTGTCGGGTGCGAAACGATGAACGGCACGTGAGTCATTTCTTCGTAAGCGCTGTGCCATTTCTGATGCATGCCGCCGTGCGCGCCGAGCAGGTCCCCGTGGTCTGAAGTGAAGACGATGATGGTGTTTTCAAAAAAGCTGGTTTTCATCAACCGCTTGAAGACGTTCCAGATGTGCTGGTCTGATTCGTGTTGCAGCGAGTAATAAAACTGCCGATAAATTTCCAGCGTCGGTTGGGGCATCAGCATCTTCGGATAAACTTCGACGTAACTTTGTTGGCAACCGGGCTTGGTATCCAGCGATTCATTTTGAGTTTCCGGTTTGCCGATTTCCGGTACGAAACCTTCCTTGAACGGATAGCCGAAGTTTTTCCAGGCCAGCCCAAACAGCACAATGTCGTGCGGGTTGACGAACGAATTGACGATCAACCACGGAGCCTGTTCGCCAGCCGATTTTTTCTTTTCTGTTTCCAGTTCTTCAATCAGTTCAATGGTTTCTTTGGCAAAGCCGGGATCGCGGTTTGTGCCGGTGTTGGCTTTGGCGCTGCCGTGGGGTTCAGGGCCAATCCAGCCAGAAAAGCCGAACTCATCCAGCCGGTCGGCTTGTTTGTAAAGGTCAATTACCGGTTTAATCGGATTTCCGTCGTCGTCGTAACTATGCAATGGCTGATGCGTGCCCGGCATCAAAATGTCGGCGTCTGAAACGTGCCATTTGCCGCGATAATAAGTTCGATAACCTCCGGCGCGGAAATAATCTCCCATTGTTGGCACGGTTGCGGAATCCAGCCAAAACACATCCGGGTCGGTTGAGTTTTTGGCTGCGCCTGTCGTCTGAGTCACTCCGTGTAGCGAAGGATACTGCCCTGTAAAAATCGTTGCACGCGACGGCACACAACCCGCCGAACCAGCGTAATG
>JAGNMH010000416.1 GCA_017991275.1 Acidobacteriota bacterium | reverse complement strand
CGGCCCTGCGAAGTGCTTGGTATGGCCGAACAACCCGTTTTCACGAATGCCTATCCAGTTGGAATAAAGGAAAGATGTTATGGCCAGCGCCAGCGTGACGTTAAAATTTGCCGTCGTCGAAATCATATCCGGGATCATTCCCAGCAGGTTTGACAACAAAATCAAAATGGCAAAAGTCATCACCACAGGAAAATGCTTCATCGCGCCAGGACCAACCAAATCAGCCAAAAACCCGCGAACAGCTTCGACGCCGACTTCAAAAGTCTGCTGGCGCGAAGTCGGCGATTCCGTCGAAAGTTTGCCGCGCAAAAACCTAAGCACCACGACCGCAACAAACACCACAATCGAAAACATTACGATCTGAGTCGGAATCGGCAAATCACCTCCGGCAACATATTGCTCGTAGGTTTTGCCTTCGCCGGGCCAGTGCGGACCAAAGATTTTCAACGCGCTGTAAATCGGCGGCATGATCGCTTTTTGCATATTAAAAACCGCCGGGCCAATTAGATGGTTGACCTGTTCGACCAACCAGGGGACGTGATGTCCACCATGATGTCCCGCAGCTTCAGCGGCATGTCCTGCTGCCTGAGCAACGTGATCTGCTGTTTGCGTCGCAGCTTCCGCGCCATGCTGAACCGCAGCTTCCGCTCCGTGCTGAGCAGCAGCTCCTTCAGCCGCTTTTTCTCCGTGTTCTTGCAGAATGTTCAGTAAAAACATAAAGGCTAATTATTCCTGAGATGAATTCGGATTCGTTTTGAATCCCAGATAAAGCTGATAAACCGTTTCGATCATCACTCCACCAACCAGAGCCGCGAATCCGATTCCGATTCCCAGCGGATGAACTCTGCCAGTCCAAACCGCCGCCCCAATCACAAGAGCGATGACGAAATAACGCAAAATGAACTTTGATACGGTATAAGGCGGGACTTTACCGGTTTCGCGCGCAATGTAATGGTTCAACATCACGCGCATGCTGCCTTCCAACCATCGTTTGTTGAACAGAGAAAGCACGCTGCCAATCGCTACGCCCAACATCATCCGCCGACCTGACCAGAAAAACGCCGCCAACATCGCAACCAGAATAAAGATATAAGTGTTGCGTTGAAGCCGCCATCGCAGCCTCGCATCGTCTTTACTGCCTTCATAACCGTCAATTTCTGTCATTTGCGAAGCGCGAATCTTAGCGATTGAACTTTGTTTTGGCAAACGTGACGCGGTTCAGCGCGGCGTTATGGCGACCAGGTTTGAGGCAAATGCCGGTGCAGTTTCCAGCTTTGGCTCAAGCTGGCCGAATTTGCTGAAATAAGCCAATTGGCGGCGGTAACAACTCTGTTTTTCCATGTCGAAAGCGACACAAGAATCAATTGGGCGCGAGTAAATGTGAATACTGACCGCCGGTTCGTCGAAATTGTACAGCCGGTGAATAGTTTGCAGCTTGTCCGCAGTCAAAACCGTGCCTCCGGCGCAGGCTTCGACCTCGCGGACGACTTCCAGCTTGGTATGGTCGGAACCGGCCAGACAATCAATGCCCACGACGTTTTGGTTTTCGGGGTGATCGCAACCAAGCCATTTGTAATCCGTCACGCCCAGATTGCCGCGCTGAGGAATCATCCAGCAAAGCTGACCGTTATGAGTGTGAACGGCCGTTTTCTGTCCCGGCTGCCAGCAAATGGTCATCACCTCAAACAAATCGTCGCGATAAATCATGTTCCGTGTGTAGAATTTCTGATCGAAGAAAACATACGGCTCCAGCGACGAATCGCTGATCTGAACGCCATCGCAAAAATCCAGCACGCCGTCACGCGTGATGACCCCCTGTTCAAACAAACAAATTTTGGCGACGAAATCGTCAATGCTGATTAAATGTTTCGCCATTGTGAATCTCCACAAAGCCACGGTGTAACAATCTTTTGGATTGTTACACGGCTTAACCGCCAACGTGAACGGCAGGACGCCTTGATTCGTCCGACTCAGCCTGCCGCAAAATTTCATGAGTCACCGGCGCGGTGTCGCCTTCGCCAAAGAAAATAAACTTCAACACATAAGTTAGCGGATTGCCCTCCGTCCAGCCGAAATAAACGTGCGGAATCTGGCCGGTCTGGTTGCGAATGTGCAGCAAAAAAGCCGCAATCGCGTTCGGCACTGCAGGGCTTTTCGTTCGCAGGATTCTGTAATTACCAACCTGAACACCGCGAATTTTCAGCACGCCCGAAAAATCCGAAGCATCCCCAGGACGAACTTCCAAAAACAGTATCGGGTCGTCTGCCGGAATATGATTGTTCCATCGTTTCTGTTTTTCCTTCAATCTATATTCGTCAACGTCGCCGAAATTTGGACGATTGGCAACGATTCGGATCGTGCCGGTTTTCGCTTCTTCGATAAACTGTCGGGCAAGGTCGTTCAGTTCAACCCCGTCAACACGCAGTTCGGTTGAACGCAAAGCGCGCGAAAAGAAGGAAACCGCGATAATCCCAAAGATAAACAACGACGCGATTTTGATGCCTTCAGGCCGCACGATGATGTTGTCAATTGTGGTGTAGGCAAAAACCAGAGTGATGACCAGAAAGGCATAACGAATAATTCCTTTTTGCCAAACCAGCAAAGTCACGGCCACTGCCGCCGAAGTCATTAGCACCAGCACGCCTGTGGCATAGGCTCCGCCTTGATCTTCAACGTTGGCGTCAAAAGTAATCGTCACAATAAAGGCAATCAATATGTAAACAACCACCAACGGACGATTCGCCCGCGTCCAGTCAGGAGCCATTCCATAACGCGGCAAATAACGCGGAACTATGTTCAACAATCCGGCCAGCGCGGAGGCTCCGGCAAACCACAAAATCGCAACCGTGCTGGCATCGTAAGCCGTGCCGAATGCTTCACCCAGGTATTTATGCGCCAGATAGGCAAGTGCGCGACCATAAGCTTCACCGGCAGGTTGAGTAGCTGTCGGCCCCAGAAACTTTGCAGGTTCGATCAACAGGGTTGTGACAAAGCTGCTGGCAATCAGCATAAAACTCATAATTGCGGCTGCGCTCATCAACAATTTTCTAGTATTGCGAATTCTGCCAATCGGCGCTTTCCGATCATCGCCTGGGTCGCCCTTAACCAGCGGCATGACGGCCACGCCGGTTTCAAACCCGGACAAACCCAGCGCCAGCTTCGGAAATAGCAACAGGGATATGCCAATAACCAAAAACGGGTTGCCATGAACATTCGGCATCGCAAAGATTGCGTTTTTCCAGGCCGGAATTGCCTCCGGGTGAATGACCACGTGATAAATACCCAAACCGACCACAATCAGATTCAGCAGCAGATAACCCACCACCAGAACTACTGCCAGTCCGATTGCCTCCTTGAAGCCTTTTAGAAAAATTGCCCCTAGAATGCCGATCAGCAACAGCGTCAAACCCACTCTGTGGTCGTGAAAGAAATGAGGCACTAATGGATTTTGAACGATATGTTCAGTGGCATCTGCCGCCGACATGGTAATGGTGATGATAAAATCCGTGGCCACGAATCCCAGCAACACCAGAACAAACAATTTGCCTCGCCATCGCGGCAGCAAATCTTCCAGCATTGAAATCGAACCTTCACCATGCGGACTCGCTTCGGCGACTCGTTTGTAAATCGGCAGAGCGCCGAACAGCGTCAGCAAAACAACTATCAACGTGGCAATCGGTGACAATAATCCGGCGCTCAAAAACGCCAGGCCGGGCTGGTAACCCAGCGTCGAAAAATAATCCACGCCGGTCAAACACATGACCTGCCACCAGCTATGCGCCTTGTGTCTGCCTTCACTCTCGTGCGGGCCGGCGACTTCTTCTACCTGTCCCTCAAAGAACCAGTTTTTGAACGATGTCCTAAAACTATGAGGATGGGAAACTGCCTCTGACATTTGAAATAACCTCTTCCTTCTCGTGTTCTCTCTTATCTTGTTTTACCCGCCGACATGAACCGCCGGGCGGCGCGAACGATCCGGCTCTGCCTGACGCAGAATTTCATGCGTCACGGGTGCGGTATCGCCTTCTCCAAAGAAAATAAACTTCAGCACGTAAGTCAGCGGATTGCCTTCAGTCCAGCCGAAGTAAACGTGCGGAATTTGTCCGGTCTCGTTGCGCAGGTGCAGCAAAAATGCCGCTATCGCGTTCGGCACCGCCGGGCTTTTAGTTCGCAGGATTTTGTAATTGCCAACCTGAACACCACGGACTTTCATGACGCCTGAAAAATCCGAAGCATCGCCCGGACGAACTTCAAAAAAGAGCACCGGTTCTCCAAGCGGGATATGATTGTTCCATCGCTCTTCTTTTTCTTTCAGCCTGTATTCGTCAAG
The DNA here is from genome assembly GCA_017991275.1 of Acidobacteriota bacterium. GTDB lineage: Bacteria > Acidobacteriota > Blastocatellia > RBC074 > RBC074 > RBC074. The sequence continues at coordinate 1,255 of JAGNMH010000416.1, read as the reverse complement.
GTCTCCTCGATCCTGACGATTGGCAACAATGCGTATGGTTCCGCTTTTGGCTTCCTCGATAAACTGCCGGGCCATATCGTTCAATTCCACTCCATCAACACGTAATTCGGTGGAGCGCATTGCCCGCGACATAAACGACACAGCAATGATGAAGACGATGAACAGTGACGCGATCTTGATGCCATCCGGCTGTTCAACCAGATTGATTCCGGTCGTATAGCCAAAAACCAGAGCGATCACCAGAAAAGCCCAGCGTTGCCAGCCGCCTTTTCTCCAAGCGGCGACAGCCACGGCGACAGCCGCCGAAAACATCAAAGCCAACACACCTGTCGCGTAAGCCCCGCCCTGACGAATCGGGTCGGCGTCAAATATGATCGTCACGACAAAACAAATTGCCGTCAGCACCAGTGTCAACGGACGAGTTGCGCGTGCCCATTCCGGCGCCATTCCGTATCGCGGCAAATAACGCGGAATGATGTTAAGCAACCCGGCCACTGCCGACGAACCGGCAAACCATAAAATCGAAACCGTGCTCAGATCATAAAGCGTGCCGAAAATGTCGCCCAGATACTTATGCGCCAGGTAAGCCAACGCGCGACCATAAGCTTCGCCATCGTGCTGAAATTCTTTTTCCGGAATTAATGTCGCGGTTACAAAGCTGCTGGAAATCAGCATCACGCTCATTATCGCGGCGGCAGTCAGCAGCAACTTTTTCGCATTGCGAATGCGCCCGGCTGGTTTTTTGTAATCGTCGGACGGGTCGCCTTTGACCAGAGGCATAACGACAACACCGGTTTCAAACCCAGACAGGCCCAACGCCAGTTTCGGAAACAGCAACAACGCTGCCGCAATCATCGCTAATGGATTGCCGTGTTTGTTGAACAATTCAGCTTTCCAGTTGGAGATAAATTCAGGATGAGCCAGAAGTTCTTTGGCTCCCACACCAATGACTATCAGGTTCAACCCGATGTAAACCATGACCAACACGACGGCCAGCCCGATTGCTTCCTTGAAGCCTTTCAGAAACACCGCGCCAAGAGCCGCAACCAACACCAATGTCACCGGAACTTCTTTGTGATGTAAAAATGCAGGCGCGTAAGGATTTTCGATGATGTGAGCCGTTGCGTCACCAGCCGACAGTGTGACTGTAATGATGAAACTGGTGGCGGCAAATCCCAGCAGCGCAAGCACGAACAATTTGCCACGCCAACGCGGCAGCAAATCTTCCAGCATGGAAATCGAACCGTCGCCATGC
>JAGNMH010000415.1 GCA_017991275.1 Acidobacteriota bacterium | reverse complement strand
CTCTGTCAATCTGCGGCCCGGCATTATTGCGATAAGCGACAGTAATGTAATTTCCGCTGGCGTCGGTAATGCGCGTCGGGTAAATGGAGTCCTGCCCGCGCGCGCCATATTGGATAATTGTGCCATTCGGAAGCTTAGCAGTGGCGGTTCTTGGAGCGCCGCCTGCGGCCAACGTGTCTGCTTCGACAAAGTAATCAATGAAAGAGCCATCAAGAGTGCGGGCGCTATATTCCTGCTTGGCGCTGTAAGTGGCGGTTTGACCTTGCTGAGGGCGGTGCAACCCATCAGCTTCAACAATCATGTAACCGCCGACATCACCGGTGCCTACGATCTTGCCGAAACCAAGAGAAAATCCCGGCGTAGGCCAGTCTTTGTCTATGTTGAACACCATCTCGTTGCCAATGCGATTCCACAGCCGCGAGTTGTAATTAAGAGCCAATGATAGGTTCAAGCCTCGGCCAGCCATTGAAACCAGCGGGGCAGAAAATGAAAAGTTGCCGCTTCCAGCCCCGGCGGAGCTTACGCGATTGGGAACAACCGGAGCGCGTTCGCGTCCGGGATCATCCGCCAACTGAATGTTGGTTTCATTCCATTCAGTAGGATCGGGAAGCAGCGCAGTGGCTCTTGTTACCGATTTCGATGGAGTTTTAGCTTTGGTGTCGGCCCCGGCTGGCAGACCCATTGGCACAAAGGAAGAGCCAACACGAGATGAAAACCCGCTTGGGACTTTGTTAGTTGGCTGCTTCGGAGGTTTGTTTGACGGATTCAGTTGAGAGATTTTCGGCAGATCGCGCGAAGAAACATCTATCAATCGCTGCGGACGAACTTCGCGTCCGCGAGCATCGCCGCCAGTGACATTGACTTTTACTTGATCCTGATGAACTCCACTTTCAGCACGAATCTGATAAACACCGGCGACGCGAGCGAGGAATTCGCCTTTCTGTGAAATGGTCAGACTGCGATTGCGCCCTTGATCGTTGCCGCTCCAGATGAAAGCCGCGCCGGGAATAGCCATACCGTTTTTGTCGCGCGCTACTGCCGTGAACTGAACAGTTTCGCCTACTTGCACCGTTACATCTCCAGGATAGATGTTTACCTTTGCAATGCGCTGATCCCTGTCCGCCTGGGTTTCCTGCGTTTTTGGTGACGGTCGTTGCTTGCCTTGTCCTATAAGAACATTGCTACCCTGCCCGTTTTGCCCAAAAGCCGATCCAAAACTGGACTTCCATTCAGGCCAGTCATTAGTAAATGCAGAAATCCGACCTGCAGCTTCAGGCAGAGCTACCGTCAAGGCCAAAGTCTGATTGGAAACAAGCAAAAGAACGAGAATAAGAGTAAATACACGACGAAGATCAAAACCCCGGAAACGCATGAGAAAACCTCCTGAGAAAACACGTCTGTGTCATCAGTAACCTGGCAATTCTGCTGATAACACGAAGCATTAATGGGGTGGCCGACAGCCCGCAACTTGAGCTGCTTTTGAAAACTTCGACAAAAGTGATTGGTTGTTGAATGAGCTTGCTTGGAAAAGCGCGCGCAGCGTACATTGGTTGCCGAGGGTGGGCAATAGCTTTCTTTCGTGTTGATCGGAAAATAATCTGGCGTAAGAAATCGCCTACTCAAATCAGGACTTAACAACAACCCTCCAGGCATTTTGCCGTACTTTTTATTCCTCATAGGGCCTGAATCCGCCTTAATTCACTCAAAACCATTCCGGTAATTGACAGTTACCGGTCGGCTAAATATACTCTGCGCTCGCATTTGGAGAGTGCTACTAAATCTAACTGAGATGAATGCACATTACTTGAGCGTTCAACACTCAACTTTCCACTCTTGAAATGCGTGGCAGTCTGAAATTTAACCTATTAAATCCAATAACCAACCAATTGAAAGGAGTTTTCCTAATGGCAACATCAATTCGTCCGCTGAATGACCGCATCATCGTGCGCCGAGTGGAAGATCAGGAGCAAATGCGTGGAGGTCTGTTTATCCCAGACACCGCTAAAGAAAAACCGCAGGAAGGCGAAGTCATTGCCGTCGGCAACGGTAAATTGCTGGACAACGGAACCCGCATCGCAATTGACATCAAAGCCGGCGACAAAGTCCTGTTCGGCAAATACTCAGGAACCGAAATCAAACTGGATGGCGAAGAGTATCTGATCCTGCGCGAGGACGATATCCTGGGCGTGATCGAAGGTTCATCCAAAGGCAAGAAGTAAGCTTAAAAGCACTGACATTTTATTTGGGAGGAATAAGAACTTATGGCAAAGCAAGTTATTCACGGCGAAAATTCACGCCAGGCGATTTTGCGCGGCGTCAATCAACTCGCCGACGCAGTTGCAATTACCCTAGGCCCCAAAGGCCGCAACGTGGTCATTGACAAGAAATTCGGCTCGCCGACGATCACCAAAGACGGTGTGACCGTCGCCAAAGAGATCGAATTGAAAGACGCTCTGGAAAACATGGGCGCTCAGATGGTGCGCGAAGTCGCTTCGAAGACTTCGGATGTTGCCGGTGACGGCACAACCACCGCAACCGTTCTGGCCCGTGCGATTTTCAAGGAAGGCGTCAAAACCGTTGCCGCCGGAGCAAACCCGATGGCGCTGAAACGCGGCATCGAAAAGGCTGTTGAACTGGCTGTTCAGGCAATCAGCAACATGGCCAAAAAAGTCAACGAAGATTCCATCGCCCAAGTGGGAACGATTTCGGCCAACGGCGACGAAACCATCGGCGGCATCATTGCCGAAGCGATGAAGAAAGTCGGCAAAGACGGCGTCATCACCGTCGAAGAATCGCGCTCGCTGGAAACCCTGCTGGAAGTCGTCGAAGGTATGCAGTTCGATCGTGGTTACCTGTCGCCGTACTTCGTGACAGACGCCGAGCGCATGGAAGCCGTTCTGGACAACGCAGTCATTCTGCTCTGCGAAAAGAAAATCAGCTCAATGAAAGACCTGCTGCCGCTGCTGGAGCAAGTCGCCAAGCTGGGCAAACCCTTGCTGATTATTGCTGAAGACGTTGAAGGCGAAGCTCTGGCGACTTTGGTCGTCAACAAACTGCGCGGAACTTTGAACGTTTGCGCTGTCAAAGCTCCTGGCTTCGGCGACCGTCGCAAAGCCATGCTGGAAGACATCGCCATCCTGACCGGCGGCAAAGTCATCAGCGAAGACCTTGGCATCAAGCTCGAAAGCGTCAAGCTGGAAGACCTGGGCAAAGCCAAGAAAGTCACCGTTGACAAAGACAACGCCACAATCGTCGAAGGCGGCGGCAAAGGCAGCGACATTTCAGGTCGCGTTTCCACCATTCGTCGTCAGGTCGAAGAAACCACTTCGGATTACGACCGCGAAAAACTGCAAGAACGTCTGGCCAAACTGGTCGGCGGAGTTGCGGTTATCAAAGTCGGTGCGGCCACCGAAACCGAGTTGAAAGAAAAGAAAGCTCGTGTCGAAGACGCCATGCACGCCACACGCGCTGCTGTCGAAGAAGGCATCGTTCCGGGCGGCGGCGTGACTTTGGTTCGCGCAGCCAAGGCTCTGGAAAGCCTGAAGCTGGAAGATGAAGACGAACAGATCGGCGTCAACATCGTCCGCCGCGCTCTGGAAGAACCGCTGCGCAAGATTGCCGAAAACGCCGGCAAAGAAGGCGCAGTAATCGTCGAGCGAATCAAGGGCGAAAAGAACGCCAACTTTGGCTTCAACGCACAGACCGAAGTCTTTGAAGACCTGGTCAAAGCGGGCGTTATTGATCCTGCGAAAGTTTCGCGCACGGCTCTGCAAAACGCTGCTTCAATCGCAGCCTTGATGCTGACCACCGAAGCTCTGATCTCGGAAATTCCCGAAGAGAAGAAAGCTCCGATGATGCCTCCGGGCGGCGGAATGGACGGCGGATTCTAAAATCCGTCCAGGCCGATAAATGCAAAAAGGGGAGCTTCACGGCTCCCTTTTTGCATTTCATCCAAAATCAAAAAACTGTGATCAGGCTTTTCATCAATCGCGATTTCAGATCAACGTAGCCTTGATCGCCAGCCACCAAATCGCGCAGCACTTCACGTATGCCGCGATGCCGCTTGGCCAATTGCACCATTCGTTCGGTCAGGCGCGCCCCGGCAAAGTTGCCGTAATAAAAACGATCCGACAGTTCAGACGCCCGCCGCAGTTCATTGCCAAACTCCGCTCGCCACATAGCATCGTAATCGGCCACACGCGCCATCAAAGCCGAAGCCAGCAACTCAGCCGATTTGATTGCGTAATAGATTCCTTCGCCGGTCAGCGGATCAACGAAGCCCGCCGCATCGCCAATCAGCGCCCAGCTTTGAGCCGGGTCGCAAGCCTTCAACCCATCCCAGGTCGAAACATCCAGCGCCGGAATCATCGCAGCATAAAAGCTGGACAAATTCCCCGCCCCATTTCTGATTTCAAGCGCCGCCGCCGGGTCTTCAGTTTCGATATAAGTCAGCAACTTTTCTTTCAACCGCCCTGGCCTGACTTCCTGATAGCCGCTGGCGATTCCATAAGAAATATGATCGTGACGAGGGAAGAGCCACAAATAACCGCTGGCATCGTCCAGATATTTCACATCAACCTGAGTCGGCGGTTGAGCGGATTTGACGTTCCAGCCCAACGCATAAGCAAAGTCTTTGGCGTCAAATTTGACGCCAACTCTGCGGCGAATGACGCTGCTGGCTCCGTCGGCTCCGACCAGAAAGTCCGCAGTGAATTCGCCCGCCGAAGTTTCCAGCAGCCAATGGCCTTTGCTGAAAGTCGTCTTTTCGACTCGCGCGACGCGAAGCTGAGCGCCAGCGTCAACTGCGCGTTGTCGCATTAACTCGGCCAGTTCTTTGCGAGAGTAAATGGCGAAATCGTGGCTGGGTTTGACGGTCAAATCGCGGCCTTTGGCTGAAATCAGCCGCAGGCTTGAAACCATCTGCTTCGGAGATTTGCCGTCACGCAGAAACTGAAATTCGCGCAGAGCCTTTGACGTGACGCCTCCGCCGCAGGGTTTTTCCCAAGCAGGGCGCGCGTCAAAAAGCAAAACCTCGAATCCGTTTTTGCTGAGCTGGCAGGCTAAATGCGAACCGGCTGGCCCGGCTCCGACAATTGCAACTTTCATTTCGTTCTTTCACTTCTTCGGTGCAGTCGCAGCGTATTTCTTCGCCGCGTCTTCAAACTTGAACAGCAGAATGTCCGGCACGACGCTGACTTCGGTGGTGAACTTGAAGGGATACTTGCCCCCATTGGCTGTCTGAATGCCGTCGTAAACCATCTCGACGAAAAATGCCGTGTAGCCTTTTTCCGGCTTGGCGACGCGGCCAACGTAAGAGCCGTTTTTCTCAGGCGTAAGCGGCGTACTGGTGTAAGCCTTACCGATCAAATCCAGCCGAAAATCTCGCGTGTTTGGGTTGGTCGCTTGCCACAGATTCACCTGCGAAGGTTTATCAACTGGCTTGACGATCAGCGAGCCGTCTTTCTGCTTCACCCAGGAAAAACGCGGGCGAGGTTTGCCCGACAAAACCGACTGATAAAACGCGATCATGCTTTCCGTCGCATCCGAACCAGCCAGATTATGCTTGGCGTTCGGCACATAGCGGATA
>JAGNMH010000414.1 GCA_017991275.1 Acidobacteriota bacterium | reverse complement strand
CAAGCGTGCGGAGTGAATTTTCGTTACGCCTTCACTCACGCCGACCGCGTGCAAGGCGTCGTGGCGATTTGTGGAGGCATTCCCGGCGATTGGAACGAAGCCGAAGACAAATACGCCAGCGGCAAAATTGATGTGCTGTACATCGCCACCGAACGCGACGAGTTTTACACGTCAGATCAAATGCGCGAACGTGCCGAAGCTTTGAAAAGCCGCGCGCGTTCAGTGGAATTTCGAGTATTCGACGCCAAACACGAAGTTCCGCGTGATTCTTATTCTGTGATTAACGAATGGCTGGTTCAGCGCCGCGACCGGTAGGAAGCGGCTGGCTATTCAACGACTCAACAACTTATGACAATTTCAAATCTCGAATCTCAAATTGAATCTTTCTTTGCTCAACCTGCGTCTGACCTGACCGGTGAAATCCGCCAACAGGCGCTGGACGCTTTCCACTTTTTCAAAACTGCGCTTAACGCGGGAGAAATCCGCGCAGCCAGTCGCTCTGCCGACGGAGCGTGGCAAGTTCACCAATGGGTCAAGCGCGGAATTCTGCTTGGCTTCAGGCTTGGCGCTATGGTGGATTATTCGATTGACGAAAACTTTCGTTACTTTGACAAAGAAACTTATCCAACCAAACGGCTGACGCTTGCCGACGGAGTTCGTGTCGTTCCCGGCGGGACTACCGTCCGCGAAGGCGCGTTTCTGGCTTCAGGCGTGACGATCATGCCTCCGGCTTACATCAACGTCGGAGCTTATGTGGACGAAGCCACGATGGTGGATTCGCATGCGCTGGTCGGCAGTTGCGCGCAAGTCGGCAAGCGTTGCCACATCAGCGCGGCGGCTCAGATTGGCGGAGTGCTGGAACCCGTTGGCGCTCTGCCTGTCATCATCGAAGACGAAGTGCTGGTCGGCGGTAACTGTGGAGTTTACGAAGGAACCATCGTCCGCGAAAAAGCGATTCTTGGTTCGGGCGTGATCCTGAATGGCTCGACTCCGATTTTCGACGCGGTTAAAGGCGTAATCTATCGCCGCGAAGGCGACAAACCTTTGGAAGTTCCCGCCGGAGCCGTTGTCGTTCCAGGTTCGCGCGCGATTACGGTCGGAGCCGCAAAGGATTGGGGCTTATCGGTTTACGCGCCGATCATCATCAAATACCGCGACGACAAAACCGAAGCTTCGGTCAAGCTGGAAGATTTTCTGCGCTAAATTTGGAGTGCGGCGGCTCGGCGCCGCTTTGGTTTTCAATGCCCAGCGAATTCGATTTCATCCGCGAGATTCAACAAAAAGCCGCCGCGCAATCGGCGGCTGATCTTGTTTTGGGCATCGGAGACGACGCCGCCATTTGGCGTGAACAATCGGGCAGAGAATCTCTGATCACGGTTGACCTGCTGGTCGAAGACGTGGACTTTAAGCTGGAATACGCTCCGCCGCGCTGGCTTGGTCACAAAGCCTTGGCCGTCAGCTTGAGCGATATTGCTGCAATGGGCGCAGCGCCAAAGTTTTCGCTGCTGACGTTGGCCATCCCGCAATCCGCAATCCGCAACCCGCAATTTTGGCAGGAGTTTTTTGAAGGATATTTCGAGCTGGCGGCAAAGCATGGTGTGGCGTTGATTGGCGGCGATATTTCTTCAGCGCCGGATCGGCTGACGATTGATTCAGTTGTCATTGGCCACTGTCAGACTGGGAAAGCCGTTCGACGTGATGGAGCTAAAATTGGCAACGCGATTTATGTTGCCGGTTCGATTGGAGCTTCGGCGGTTGGCTTGAAGTTATTGCTGGGCGGCGAGCGAGTTGGCGACGACGTTCGTAGTTCCGCCTTCAGGCGGTCGCGGCTTCAGCCGCCTAAAGGCGGGACTACGAACGCTATTCAATCAGCAATTCGCGCCCACCTGAAACCAGAACCGCGAGTTGAATTCGGACGGCGACTTGGCGAACTTGGATTGGTCAGTTCAATGATTGATGTCAGCGACGGATTGGCTCAAGACCTCAGTCACATTTGCGAAGCCAGCAGTGTTGGCGCGTTGATTGAGTTTGAAGCCGTGCCGATTGCGGGAGAAGTCGGATTGATCCTGTCGAACGCCGACGAAGCTTTTGAGTTTGCAGTCAGCGGCGGCGAAGATTTTGAGCTGTTGTTTACAGCCGATCAAAACCGCGAAGCCGAGTTGATGGCCTTGGCGGGTGAATGTCAGTTGCGGCTGACTCGGATTGGTGAAGTTGTCGAACGCTCCTTGCCGGTCGCGGTACTTATTCAGCGCGATGGAAAAGTTAAGCATCTGTCAATTCGCGGTTACGATCATTTCGGAGTTTGACCAGTTGAGCGGCCTTAGCCTACTCTTGCGCTTCATCAAAGCTGACCGCTCTACGGAGAAAGCAACACACAAATGCCACAAGGTGAATACCTGCAAAAAATTCTGCTGCGCCGGATGGGCGAAGCAATCCGCGATTTTGGAATGATCGTCAATGGCGACAAAATCATGGTCTGTCTGAGCGGTGGTAAAGACAGTTACTCGCTGCTCAACCTGCTGCTGGATTTGCAGCGCCGTGCCCCGGTTGAATTTGAGTTACTGGCAGTCAACCTGGATCAGAAACAGCCGAACTTTCCCGCTCACGTGTTGCCGGAATACCTGGAAGGGCTTGGTGTGCCATATCGCATTGTCGAACGTGACACTTATTCAGTAGTCAAACGACTGGTTCCCGAAGGCAAAACTTACTGTTCGGTTTGCTCCCGATTGCGCAGAGGCATTTTGTACAACGTGGCTGTCGAAGAGGGCTGCACCAAAATTGCGCTCGGTCATCACGCCGATGACATTCTGCAAACCTTTCTGCTGAACTTTTTATTCATCGGCAGCATGAAAGCCATGCCGCCGATTCTGCGTTCGGACGATGGTCGCAACACGGTTATTCGCCCGATGGCTTACATTTGGGAAAAAGATTTGGCGGACTTTGCCGCCACACAAACCTTCCCGATTATTCCGTGCGACCTGTGCGGCTCGCAGGAAAACCTGAAGCGCAAACGCATGAAACGGCTGATTGACGATTTGCAGCAGGAAATTCCCAAAGTCCGCAAATCCATGCTGACGGCCCTGGGCAATGTGGTGAATACTCATTTGATGGATCCGAATTTGTTCGATTTCAAATCTTTGTCTGCTGGCGTGGGCAATATCGCCGACGAACTCGATGCCGCAGTCGGAGTTCATGGCGAACTCGGCGAAATGGTTGCCGAACCTGCGCTGGTTTCGTTGACTCGCTAAATTCGTAACTCGCATTTCAACACAAATAGCTGACCAAACCCGGAGGAGTTATGCCCGCTCGTCTTCTGAAATCGCTCGTCTATCTGCTCTCACTTTCAATGTTGCTGCCGAGCTTTGTTTTGGCACAAGCCGCCAAACCAGCCGTCAAACGTCAATTGCCAGGCAAAACCGCTCAAGGAGTTTTGTTGCCGAATGGTTGGACGCTGACGCCGGAAGGCAAACAGATCCCGGTCAGCGATTTGCCCATGAACATGGTCTTGAGCAACGACGGTCGTTACTTGCTGGTGACGACCAACGGCAATGGCGACCAAACGGTGGACATCATTGACCTGACTGCAGGCCAAAGCGTGCAAACCATCAAGGTCGCCAAATCGTGGCTGGGGATTGCGCTGTCGCCTGACAACAAACGCTTTTTCGTTTCAGGCGGAGACGACAACGAAATTCTGGTTTATGACTTTGCCGCAGGCAAAGCGACAGCCGCAGGCAAAATCAACCTGGGCAGCGAGGCTTATCACAAGCTGGATGGTCGTGGTCGAGACGCGGCTCGCCGTGCCGGGAATGGCGAATTTGCATTTCCGGCTGGCATTGCCGTTACGCCCGACGGCAAATGGCTTTACGCCGCCGAAAACCTGACGAACAAGGTCGCCGTTGTTGATCTGGCTTCGCAAAAAGTCGTCAAGAAAATCGAAGTCGGCGAATATCCTTACGATTGCGAAATTGCCCGTGACGGCAAACGGCTTTATGTCAGCAATTGGGGGTCGCGCAGCCTGGCTGTGATTGACACCGCCAGCAATTCCGTTACGGCGACGATCCAGGTCGGCGATCATCCAAACGACATTGAACTGGCCCGCGACGGCAAAACGCTTTATGTCGCCAATGCCAACAGCAACACGGTTTCAGTCGTTGACACCGTGCGGCAAAAAGAAATCGAAGCAATTTCGACCGCGCTGCACCCGAAATCCCCGGCGGGCAGCACTCCGAATGCAGTCGCTTTGTCGCCAGACGAAAAGACTTTGTTCATTGCCAACGCCGATAACAACAACGTCGCGGTTGTTGATGTGAAAAAACGCGGAGCCGCCGAAGTCGAAGGCTTCATTCCGACCGGCTGGTATCCGGCTTCGGTTCGCGTCAGCAAAAACGGCAAACGCATCTTTGTCGCCAATGGCAAAGGCACGGCTTCGGCTGCGAATCCTGAAGGCCCCAGTCCGTTGAAAGGCAGAACTGAACAATACATCGGCAGCCTGTTAAAAGGCACGATCTCGCTGATTGACCTGCCCGGCAAAGCCAAACTGGCGCAATTGACCAAACAGACTTACGCCAATTCGCCTTATACCGACGAACTTTTGAAAGCCGCTCGCGCACCGCGAGAGAAAACGGCCATTCCGGTCAAACTTGGCGAAGCTTCGCCAATCAAGCACGTCATTTATGTCATCAAGGAAAATCGCACTTACGATCAGATTCTTGGCGACATGAAGGAAGGCAATGGCGATCCGAACCTGACGCTGTTTGGCGAAGACGTGACACCGAATCACCACGCAATTGCTCGTGAATTTGTTTTGCTGGATAACTTTTACGTTGACGCGGAGGTTTCAGCCGACGGCCATAACTGGTCAACGGCGGCTTACGCCACGGATTACGTCGAAAAGACCTGGCCGACGAATTATTCATCGCGCGGGCGCAGCTACGATTACGAAGGCAGCAAGAAAATTTCACGCCCGACCGGTGGTTACATTTGGGATTACTGCCAGCGCGCCGGAGTCAGTTATCGCAGCTATGGCGAATTTGTCGCTTCGCGCGAAGGCAAACCCGGCGGAGGCGGCGAGCTGGGTGGCGATCCCGGAAAATCTTCCAAGGTGAATTACACGCACGAAACCGCCCTGGAGGGCCATTTCAGCCCGACGTTTCCGTCCTGGGATTTGAACATTCCCGACAACGTGCGGATTGATTCATGGTTGGAAGAGTTCCGCGCTTATGAAAAAGACGGCGGCTTTCCGCAGTTCCAAATCATACGGATCGGCGGTGACCATACGCAGGGAACTCGCGCTGGAACGCCGACTCCGCGAGCCTATGTCGCCGAAAACGATCTGGCGGTTGGCCGTCTGGTCGAAGCAGTTAGTCACAGCGAACGTTTCTGGAAAGACACGGCAATTTTTATTATTGAAGATGACGCCCAAAACGGAGCTGACCATGTTGACGCTCATCGGTCGCCTGCTTTTGTCGTCAGCGCGTATACAAAACGCGGAGTCGTTGATTCGACGATGTACACGATTTCGGGAATGTTGCGAACTATGGAACTGATTTTGGGTTTGCCGCCGATGAGCCAATATGACGCCGCGGCGACA
>JAGNMH010000413.1 GCA_017991275.1 Acidobacteriota bacterium | reverse complement strand
GCGCGTTCGGCGGATGTGCGATCAAGCGAACCTGAGCGCAGCATCTGCGCCCAGCCCAGGATTGCAGTCAGCGGGGCGCGTAGTTCGTGCGAGATCATTGCCAAAAAGTCGTCTTTCAGCCGACTGGCAACTTCCGCTGCCAAACGGGCTTCCTGCTCGCGCGCCAGCAGGGTCAAACGATCGTCTTCAATGCGTTTGCGCTCAATGCCGTGAACCAGTGTGTCGGCCACCGAAGCCAGAGCGTTCAACGTGTCGGCTTCAAGTTTTTGGCGAGAAAACATCGCCATCACTCCAACCAGCCTGTCACCGACCATCAATGGATAACCGGCAAATGCGGCCATGCCTTCGCGCGCCGCCCACTCTTTGTCGCCGACGCGAGGATCGTTCAGCACGTCGTTGGTCAGGTGAGGAGCTTTTTCTTCTGCAATTTTGCCGATTTCAAATTTGCCGACTTCAACACGGCCATAAGCATTGCTGGAATTTTCCTGTATTCCGGCGCTGGCCTGCAGCTCCAGAACATCTTCGGCGTTGTTAAGCAGCCAGATTCGCGCAGAGGCGGCGTCCAAATGTTCGACAATAGCTTCGGAACATTGCTGCAACATTTGCGGCAATGTGTGAGTTTCATCCGTCAGTGCAGCGCCAACATCGGCGCGCAATGCAGCCTGGCGATTCAACCTGACTTGAGTCAGTTCCGCTTGTTTGCGCTCGGTGATGTCGCGGGCAATACCCTGCATGCCAATTGGCATTCCGCCTTCGGTCAACACCATCGTGTTGATTTCCAGTGCCATACGGCTCTGGTTTTTACAGACAATTTCCAATTCCAGCGGGGTCTTGAATTCTTCGCCCTGCACCTGGCGCATGACCCGATCCATCACCACCGGCAGATATTCCGGCGCGACAATCTGAGCAATGTTCATTTTCATCGCTTCTTCATGTTCGTAACCGGTGATGCGTTCGGACATCTGATTGACAGACAGAAAATTGCCTTGCAGATCGTGCGTGTAAATCAGGTCGTTGGCGTTGTCGAACAGCGCGTGATAGCGGGCCTCGGCTGCAATGTGAGCGGCTTCAACACGTCTTCGCTCTGCTATATCGCGGGCAATCCCCTGAACGGCGACCGGCTGGCCATTTTCCATCATCAGCCTGGTGCTGACTTCGATTGGTAAATGACGACCATCTTTGCAGATAAGTTCAAGCTCAAACGGCGGCACATCAGCTTGTCCCATCAGATGATCCATGATCCGTTGCTGAGCCAGCGGCAAAAATTCCGGAGGAACCGCCTGTCCGATGTTCATCTGCAAAGCTTCGGCCAGTGTGTAACCGGTCAGTTTTTCTGCAGTCTTGTTTAGAGCTTTGAAATTACCTTCCAGATCGTGGATGTAAACTATGTCGTTGGCGTTATCGAATAACTCCTGATAGCGGTTTTCGGCGGCGTGACGAGCGCTTTCGGCACGTTTGCGCTCTGTAATGTCGCGGATCAGGCTCATAACCAGCAAACCGTCTTCGGTTTCAATCTGGCGGCGGGTAATTTCAGCCGGAAATTCTCGCCCGTCGCGGTCAAGCAGATAAAACTCAACTTGTTCGGCTGCGCCCGAAAGATTGCCGGTCAGCAAGGCTTCATCCAGATCAAGCAGCGCGTCATCCTTGGCAACAGGCGGTTCCGGCGTTTGCCCGCGCAAACGTTCCGGAACCAGAACTTCTACGCTCTTGCCCAGCAACTCATCGCGCTTGTAACCGAACAGCCGCTCGGTTTGCGTATTGACCAAAACGATCTCGCCATCCTGATTGGCCAGCACGATTGCGTCTGGGGCGAATTCCAACAATTCCTGAAAGCGGGTTCGGGCGACAACCAGACTGTTGATCAGGCTGCGCTGTTCGCGCATATCACGGGCGACGGCCAGCACACCTGTAATCTTGTTCTGTTTGTCATGCATCAAGCCAAGCGAAAAGCTGACTGGAATGTTACTGCCGCCAATTGTATGCAAATCGGCATCGAGGTTTGTGATGCGACCAGTCGGCGCAATCTCCATCAACTTCCATGGAGTGGCCGGAATGTCATCCGAACCGCAAACGGCAGTCAGCGGGCGGCCAAGAATTGAAGTCTCAACACATTCCAGCAGCGCGGCTGCCGCCGGATTGGCACGTATAACCCGACCGGAGCGGTCAGTCAGGAAGAGAGCTTCTGACATTGAAGAGATCACCTGTTGGAACAGGTCGCGAGTTTCGGAAATTTCCGCCGTCCGCCTTTCCAGCTCGAATTGGGCGTTGGTCAATTCGGCATAAGCGCTTTGCAGGTTGGCGAACATGTCCGGCCACGCGGCTTCGTGCAAACGGCGTGAATTTTCTTCGCGGTCTTGTTCTTCGTTTCTAAACTTCCAGGATGGGAGTCGCATTCAAACCTCCTACGGGGATCATGGGAACGCTGAACTCTGAATGCTAAATGCTGAATTAGCCATCACCTGCCAAATCGGTGACGAGTTTCATCATTCGGCCTTCATCATTCCGAATTCCTTTTAAGGGTCAAAACTTCGTACAGCTCTTAACAAATCAATGCCAGTGCAATCTTCGGGTTGTTCAAAATCTTCTATCAGCGGCGTCGAGAGCATGGCTTTTTCATATGGGCCTGGAACGCCAAAAGCATCCTGCGGCGATCCCATCCAGCCAGACGCAGTAATGATCTGATAGTTGGCTATCTGGCTGTTGGCGATCATCACGTAATGCATCAAGCTGCCCTGCCCGTCTTCCCAAAAGCTTGCACCCAGAGCTTCCTGCGGAACACGAAACCGCGTGGACATGGCGGTTTCGCCGCGCTGCAAAGCATCAAAAGCTTTCAGCAGGTAAGTCAACGCTGCGACACTGCAATAACCGACGTGATAAGCCCGCGCGCGATTTCGTTCCAGCGCGTTGGCACGGTCGGGAACCTGCCAAATCATTCGCGTGGCCTGAACCTGGAATTTAGGCATGTCAATTTCCAGCCCCGCGCCTTTGTTGGCAGAGCCAATTGTATGAATAAACTCGTTTTTCAATTTCCCGCTGACAGCGGTGATCCACTGCCTGGCCAGCGCGCCTGATTCCATTGGCTCACGATCCCAACGCGGCGCAGTGTTCCAGGTATAAGCCTTCTGCCAGTCGCTGGCCGCAGGAACCGGAATCGTCAATTTGTTCCAGGGATGCAGCGGCGATAACGGCATTCCCAAAGGATCGGTTTTCAAGGGATGCCCGCTCCAGGCCGAATAGAATGAATGATCGGCGAACTCTTCAACACCGGCACTGATTTCCGTCAACCTGTTAGTCCGCAATTTACCTTTGACGATCACTCCAGGCGTGGCAATTCGACGCTCGCCCCAGCCGTTGCACTTGTCGAATTGCGCCTCGTAACCGTTCGGATCGTCCCACAACCCACTACTGATAAAATTTGATTGTGTCTCTCCCACTTGCTGATAACGCGCGTCGGCAGCATAAAAAAACTCGACCAGGTCGTCCCAAATGGCGACGATCTTTTTGGAGTAATCAACCAGTTGATTGATGCGCCCCAGCACATTTTGAAACGTCGAACGATTCGCCTCAATTCCAACTCCACCCGGAAAGATGGACGACGGATGAGGATATTTGCCGAAAACCAGGGCAGCGACTTCGGCGGCGGTGCGCGTCAGATGCAACGCCTCACGATACAGATGGCCACTGAACGCGTTAAGTTCAGTCATGATTTCACCGATCGTGTGATAGCCATGAAAAGCGCTGCCCGCTGCTTTGGCATTCTGCGCCGCAACCCACAAAGACCGATTGGTTTTGGCAACTATCGCCTGGGAATAATCCGGCCCAGCGACCATAAACAGATGTCGAACGTGCGAAGCCAGCAATTCCGCTGCGGCTCCAAGTCCGCGGACTATCGTCGCCAGCGGCGGAGGCGTAATGCCAAAAGCCATTTCCAAAGCCTGTGCTGCGGCAATTGAATTCGCTCCGCTTCCTTGGCCACTGACTCTGCTGGCGATTGCCACGGCATCACTGGGCACACGGTTTTTCAACAACAACTCGTAACCACGATAGCCAGTGTTTTCGACTCGCGCGTCAATCACTTTACGCTGGTCGAAATCAATCAAAGCCTTCAGTCCCAATCGCTCCGACGCCCGTGTCAAAGGATCAATCTCAAGACTGTAAACATGAGGATTACTGGCAGCCCGTTGCAAAAATTGTTCGCGTTCGTCTGACGCTTGCGGACGCGCCACGGTCTTCAACCCAAAAGGATCGGTTACCCCGACAACGCGCATTCGCGCCTGCCCGGCTTTGTCGAATTCAATTGGCAGATTGTTGAAAACCATTTTTTCGGTAGTCGGTAGTCGGTAGTCGGTAGTCGGTAGTCGGCGATTGTTTCCAACCACCGACCAACAACAACCAACGACCGATTAAGGATCAAAGCTGCGAACAGTCCGCAAAATATCCACGCCGGTCAGGTCTTCCGAACGCAAGCATTCTTCCAGCAAAGGCGTGTTCATAATTGCCGCTTCGTAAATTCCCGGAATGCCTACGGCATCGCGCGGAGACCCCATCCACTCAGACGGGGTAATGATCTGGTAATTTGCCAATCGCCGCTCGGCAATTGACAGGTGGTGAGTTACTGCACCGCGCCCGCATTCCCAGAAGCCTACGCCAATGGCGACCTTTTCAGGAACGCGAAACCGGCGAGACATGCTGGTTTCTCCACGTCGAATATACTCAAACCCTTGCAAAAGGTTGGCATAAGCAACAATGCCTGCATAAGCCACCTGGTAAGCTCTTGCTCGGATCCGTTCCAGCGTGTTCGGCCTTTCGGGAATCAGCCAGCGGACATTCATTGCCGGTTGCTGCCCTTTCGGCAAAGAAATTTCCATCGAACGGCGCCCGCTGGTAATAAACTCACAGTTTTGATTTCCACTGACGGTATTGATCCACATTCTGGCCAGCGCACCGGTTTCCATAGGCTCACGATCCCAGCGCGGAGCCGTCGCCCAAGAATAACGATCTCTCCAACTGCGCTCGGCGGGCGCGGGAATGGTCTGCTTGTTCCAGGGATGATTCGGCGACAAAGGCCCGCTCATAGGGTCAGTCTGAAAACCACGTTCACCGCCTTCCGGCCAGCTTTGATAAAACGAATGGTCAACGAATTCTTCTATGCCGATGTTGATGTCGCTCAACCGCGAAGTCCGTAATTCTCCGTTTACCATTACCCCCGGCACAGACAGTCGGCGCTCTCCCCAACTGTTACAGTTGATGTAATTGGCATCGTAAGTTTCAGGATCATCCCACAAACCTACCGAAAACAAATTGCCGGGCAATTCACCGACTCGGCGATATCGAGGTTCCGCGTCGTAAAAGAAATCAACAAGGTCATCCCAGATGGCGGCGACTTTTTTGGCGTAATCCATCAACGTGTTGATGCGCCCCAGAACCTGGTTAAATGATTCTTTGTTCGCTTCTACGCCAATCCCACCGGGAACCACAGCCGAAGGATGAGGGTATTTGCCCAACATCAATGTCACCACTTCGCGCGCCAGCCTGGTCATTTGCAAAGATTCCAGGTACAGATGACCGCCCAGCTGATTCAGTCCGCGCATAAC
>JAGNMH010000412.1 GCA_017991275.1 Acidobacteriota bacterium | reverse complement strand
GCCCAACCTGATTGAATCAAACCTGTTCATAAAAGCCTCCTGTGAAAAATTTGCTGTTCCGTTTTCAGGTGAAAGACTTGCCTGAAAAGGGCGGCTGCAACCTTTCATGTGCAAAAGCTTCGGCAATCGGCTCATCGAATTTTTTTTCTTTCCAAGTTTTTTTTGGAATCGTGAGCTTTTCCGTCGGCGGTTTACACATGCACGAGTGAAGGCCAAAAACGAATAGCCGTTCGGCATCGGCCTTTTTCAAAAAGTTATCAGTTACGAATCGTCTGACGGCTAATCCGTCGCAAGGAGGCAATATGAAGAGCAAACCCGAAACGAAAATCGAACGCATCGTCCTGAAACATCTTTCCGGCACGAAAGCCAAACTGGAAGAGAAATTCGACCTGACCCAATTCCGCGAACTGACCATTGGGCGGAATCCGACGTCGGTAGTTCGCTACGACGAAAACAGCGACGATCTGGTTAGCGGCAATCACGCGCGCATCAGTCAGAATCAAAATGAGCAGCACGATTTCACGCTGGTTGACCTGAGCAGCCGCAACGGCACTTTCGTCAACAACCAGCGAGTCACCAGCCCTGTCAAAATCAAACCTGGCGACGTGATTCAGCTTGGAGCGGGCGGGCCTGAATTTGAATTCGATTGCGACCCGCGCCCGAATGGGTTCGTCAAACCGACTCGCGTGGCAGTGGATGCGCCGAGCAGCATTCCGGCGACGCGCGAACGGTCGGCGGTCGTCGCAGTCAAAGAAACGGCGGAAGTCGCCAACGCTGAACCAAAAACTCCATCGGCAGTGTTCACCGGCACCGGCAACTCTTCAGGAACCAGAGTCGGCAAAGCCACGCTGGAACGCGCCATTACTCAGGCCAAAACCGAAACGCGCAAATGGATGATAATTGGCGGAGCGGCTTTGGCGGCGGTTCTGTTGATTGTCTTTTTGATTGCGCGACCCAAACCCGGCCCGGCTCAAATCATCAACAATCTGGTTCCCACAACTGACGGATTGACCGACGCCCAGATCGCCGAAAAATTCGGCAAGGCCGTCGTCAATCTGGAAGTCAGTTGGAAGCTGGTCAATTCGCAGAGCGGCAGGCAGGTTTTTCATCAATACGTCCCCAATGAATGGGCGGACAAAGACAATGTCAAACATCGCATCGTCAACAACAACCGCGCGTGGGTGGCGACTTACATCGTGCTCAGCGATGGCAGTTATGAACCGGCGTTGACCGAAACTCCTGGCAACAACCTGCCTATCGGCGGCAGCGGCGGCGGAACCGGCATGCTGACTTCGGCCAACGGCTTTATCGTCACTGCCCGCCACGTCGGAGCCGGTTGGAAATCTCGTTACGATTATCCGAACTCGGCATATCCCGGCGTCATCTGGAAACGCAAAGCCGATGGCAATTGGGGTTTTGAATCCGACGAAACAGGCAAGCCAGTCACTTACAACATTCCTACCAACTGGGTTCCGGCCAACACGCGGCAATTCGGACGCAGCGGATTGAAATGGGCTGTCGAAGGCCAGAACACCATTCTGGAAGCTTCGCTGCCCGGCAAGAAGTTTTCCTTCAAAGCCAAAGAAGTTTCGGTTTCGGAAAGTCACGACGTGGCATTGCTGAAAATTGACTCGCCCGAAGAACTGCCGTTTGTCGAACTCAACGACAATTACGACACGATCAAAGCGGGCGACCGCGTGACAGTGCTGGGTTATCCGGCGGCGTCGCCGATCAGTTACGGCGAAATCAAATCGCAGGACGCTTTCAACCGCGAATCTCAGTTCCGAATGATTGCCGATCCCAGTCTGACACCGGGCGTGGTTGGCCGTGTGCTGCGCGCCAAAACCGAAGAAGGAAAAACCACAACGAACAGCTTTGGCGATGCCTACCAAATCACCGCCAGCCCCGGCGCAGGCAACAGCGGCGGCCCTGTGTTTGACAAAGACGGCAAAGTGATCGGCGTTTACTTCGCCGGTTCGCGCCGCAACGACACGATGATTTCCTTCGTCGTACCCGTTCGTTACGCCAAAGACATGTGGAAGTGAGCAGGCTGGGAACGCCCGCGCCCGCGCGGGCAAGCGTCTGAATAAGACTTGCCCGCGAGGGCGCGGGCGTTCCCAATCACAAGGAGAACGAAATGCTCGCACTGTGGAACAAGCTGAAACGCCGCCGCGATCACGAAGCGCCGCTCGCCGTCAATCGTCGGATTCGCCGAACTTACGAAGGCGATGTTTACAACGCGCCGGAATTCAAACTCGACGCCGCGTGGCAAAGCGATGCCGGATGCGCCCGCGAAAACAACGAAGACAACGCGCTGTACCGCGACCCACTCCACCAATCGAAATCCGAAACCAAAGGCAGTTTGATGATCGTGGCCGATGGCGTAGGCGGTCACAGCGCAGGCGAAGAAGCCAGTCGCATCGCCGTCGAAACCATCTGCAATCGTTTTTTTGACAGCCAGCGTTTTTTTGAAAGCAGCGAGCAAATCAACGAAGCCTTGCGCGAAGCTTTTGCCGAAGCCAATCAAGCGATTTTTCAGACGGCTCAAAGCCGCTTCGATTGGCAAGGCATGGGAACGACCGCAACGGCTTTGGTGATTTGCGGCGGACAGGCTTTCGCGGCTCAGGTCGGCGACAGCCGTTTATATCTGGTGCGCGAAGGGCGAATTTATCAGTTGTCCGAAGACCATTCGGCGGTGATGGAAATGGTGCGAATGGGCGTTATGACTTTGGCCGAAGCTGAAAGTCACGAAGACCGCAACATCATCCTGCGCGCGCTGGGCACAAAGCCTGAAGTCGCCGTCACCGTTTGGGAAAAACCGTTTCCAGTGCGCGGCGGAGACAGCTTTGTGCTTTGCACGGACGGGCTGTTCGACCTGGTTTCGGACGAAGAGATCAAGGCAATCGTGACGAACGAAACGCCTGCTGCCGGTTGCCAGAAACTGATTGACCTGGCGAAAGCCAATGGCGGTTACGACAACATCACAGTGGGAATCGTGCGAGTCAGGCAATAAGTGTTGAACAGGTTTTCCCGCCTGCTCAGGATTTCACCAGTCGCCCTTTGCGAAAACAGGAACAGGTTGGAAAACCTGTTCTACATTTGAGGAGCAATCATGATCGGACAAATCATCAACAACACGTATCGCATCGAACAGAAAATTGGCGAAGGCGGGATGGGCGCGGTTTACCGCGGAAGCGACCTGATTCTGGATCGCAACGTGGCAATCAAATCGCTCCGCCCAGAACTGGCTCAGCAGCCTGATCTGGTCAGCCGGTTCCGCGAAGAAGCCCGCACGCTGGCCAGGCTCAATCACACCAACGTGACGGCGATTTATAGCTTTCTGCCGCACGGCGACAACCACGTAATGGTCATGGAGTTCGTCGCGGGCAAACCTCTGGACGAGATTCTGGAAGATCACGGCGCATTGGATGTCGTCACCGCCGCGCGGCTGTTTTGCCAGGCGCTGGAAGGCGTCGCGCAAGCTCACGCGCTGGGCATTATTCACCGCGACATCAAACCGGCCAACTTGCTGGTGACGGCGCTGGGTGAAGTCAAAGTGACGGATTTTGGCATCGCGCGCGTGCTCGGCACGGCCAGGCAAACTCGTACGGGCAAGCTGATCGGCACGCTGGAATACATGTCGCCGGAACAAGTTCGCGGCAAAGAATCCGATGCCCGTTCGGATGTTTACGCGCTAGGGATTTTGCTTTACGAAATGGTCACCGGGCGCGTGCCGTTCAACTGTGACAGCGATTTTGAACTGATTAACGCTCAGGTTGAGCAGAATCCGCCGCCGCCGCGCGAATTCAACGACGGGCTTCCGGCGGCTGTTGAGCTGGCTATTTTGCGCGCGCTGGCAAAAGACCCGGCAGCCAGATTCCAAACCGCCAACGAATTTCGAGCCGCGGTAATTAGCGCCGTCCCAGAAGCTGCCACTGCCACCGAACCAATCTGCCTGTGGGAAGAGCCTGTCGTCAAAGAAACCCGACAAGCGTTCGATGTCAGCGAATTCATCAGCCAGCCATCGGCTCAGCTTTCAAATTACGGCAACAACTCCGATCGTGTTGGCGCAAATTCGTTTGCCAAAAAATCGCCATCGCTGGGCTGGCTCAATCGTTTCGACAAACGGCATTACGCGATTGCGGCGTCCGCCTTGTTGATCGTCACCATCGGCTGGGGAGTCAGATCTACGTGGGATTCAAAATCCGCGACGATCCCTGTAACGCCAAGCCCTACACCGGACATTGTGCTGAAACCGACTCCTGCGCCGGTTCAGCCGGAACCAGACAACGCTGACCCGTTCAATAATTCGTCGCGCCCTTCGGTTGTTGGCCCGCAACCCGGCGGCGACCGCCAGCTTCCGGCTGAGCCGTCTTCTCGCCCTTCACGCGCCGAAAAACAGAAAAGCGAGCAACAGAACCAAAACCGCGCAAACAATCGAGCGGAAACACACAACGCTTCGGGCAACGCTTCGGGCAACTCTTCGTCCGGCTCTTTGGGCAATTCTTCAGCGGGCAGACAATCGGATCAGGCCGCACGAATGGAAAAAGACGATCAGCAATCCAACCAGCAGGAAGACAAAAAGAAGAAAGAAGAAAAACCCACGAAGAAGGACAAGGTGAAGGAAGGAGTGCAATTGGGAGTGGGTATTTTGTGCAAGTTCAAAAGATGTAACTGACTGATGTTACGCGCGGAAGAAATGAGCGATGGGCTTGACCCGGTTTTCGTCCCGGTAGGGATGGTTGAGGGTAGCGCGGCAGTTCACTGCCGGGAAAAGCGGCGAATAAAATCGGCGCCCCGTCGGGACGCTTGAGTTTCCGCCAGAACAGGATTCAGGCTTACAGGACGCGGCAGAGAAGTTTCCGCCAGAACAGGATTCAGGCGTCCTTACAGGACGCGGCAGAGAAGGGTTCTGCTACCCGGCGTTGAAACGCCGCGCTAATATCAACCGTCCCTAGCGGGACGAAGAAACTGTCAAATGCTTTGCTTGATTTGCCATCGCGTAACATCAGTAACTGATTCTTTCCGGGTACGAGCGTTTCCGGCGTGCCGGCTTTCTTGAATGCGTCATTTTCCCAGCTTCGCAAAAAGAGCCTGGGCTTGGGCCAGCATCGCCTTGTCGTTTTCGCGGGCGATGCTTTTTTGTTGCATGCCGCCCAGTACGTCCAGACATTGCTGCAATTTGTCTTTGGCTTCTTTCAGGTCGGCCTTTGGCGTTTTCAAGCTCAATTCGCCAAAGGCGATGGCGGCAGCAGCCAGGTCGCGTTTGGCCGTTACGTCGCGGTCGTCTTTGGAGACGACTTCGGCCAACAGTGCGAATGCCTGTCGAAAATCATCCAACGCCTTTGCCGAAGCTCCCAGCTTCTGTCGCAACTCGCCGAGCTTGCTCAAGCTGTTGGCGCGATCCGATTTGGTTTGGTTGTCGTTCGGGTCAATCAGCGACAGCTTGGTGTCAATCTCCAACGCCGACTGAAACGATTCAATGGCTTCGGCGGTTTTTCCGGCGTCGGCCAGCAAACCGCCGATCTTGTCGTGACTGATCGAAACATCGCGTTGATGCTCTACGCTTTTTTGATTGGCTGCGGCCAGCGGCTGGCGGATTCG
>JAGNMH010000411.1 GCA_017991275.1 Acidobacteriota bacterium | reverse complement strand
CACCGGAACCAACGGATTGGTCGGAGCCACCGGACCCTTTGAACCCGCGCCTGACGCAGACGCTAACCCCGCTGACAGCGACGACAACGGACAACTCGTTGGCGCTGCGGTTCAGAGCAAACCCGTCACGTTGGGTCTTGCGCCCGGCAGCGAACCGACAAACGAAACCGACCGCTCGCCCAGCGATCCGGCGGAACCGAACGGAGCAACAAACCTGACGGTTGATTTCGGATTCACTACGCCTATGAACCTGGGTAATCTGGTCTGGAAAGACCTGAACCTGAACGGGCTGCGCGACGGCAATCCGCTGGAACCCGGCATTGACGGCGTCAAAGTCGTGCTGTGGGCAGACAACGGCGACGGAGTGTTCAGTTCAACTACTGACACGATGTTGACGATGGTCAACACCAGCGGCGGCGGAACTTACAGCTTCACGAACATTCTGCCAGGCAATTACTTCGCGGTTGTGGATCAGAGCAACTTCGGCGGAGCAAACGTCCTGGGCAGTTGTCTGAGTTCGTTTGGCGTGGATACAGGCGATCAGGCTGACAACAACGACAACGGCGTTGACAACCAGACCCCTGCAACCAGCGGTGTGGCGTCCAGCCTGATTATCCTGACAGATGGCGCTGAACCGACCAACGACGGCGACGGGCCAAACGGCAACCTGACGATAGACTTCGGGTTTATCTTCCCGTCCGACTTCGCATTCGGCGGAGCGCCTGGAAGCGGTATTCCCGGCAAAGTTTACGAAGGCGATGCCTGTAACGGCGCAACCGGCGCTTACGTGCTGACTTTCCGTAACAACGGCTCGGCACCGGCAATTCCCGGAGCAGTTCTGACGGATGTCATTCCGACAGGCATTACTCCGCTATCAGTCAGCGGTTCGGCGGGTTGGAACTGTTCAATCGCCGGCCAAACAGTGACTTGCACCAGCACAGCATCGTTTGCTGTCAACGCGGTCGCTCAATTCAGAATTGCTGTTGGCATTGGCTATACGATCAGCGGCTCCGTCACCAACACGGCGACGATTGCTTACGCAGGTGATCCGGTCAATCCCAACAACTCCGCCAGCACGACTATCAACGTAGTCAACGGCGTTGGCGCACCCGGTCAGGCGTTTGAAAACAACGGAAGCTCAGTGCTGGTGTACCCGATTTACACATCCAGCGCGTCTTCGCCGAACGAGCAAAACACGCGAATCAATCTGACCAACATCCAGGATCAGAAACCGATCTGTGTGCATTTGTTCTTTGTGGACGGAGCCAGTTGTTCAGTGGCTGACAGCATCGTCTGCCTGACTCCAAACCAAACAACCAGTTTCCTGGCGTCCGATCTTGATCCGGGATCAACCGGTTACATCGTGGCCGTGGCGATTGATTGCAACGGCTGTCCGGCAAACTTCAACTTCCTGGTTGGCGACGAGTTCGTCAAATTCGCCAGCGGCCATCGCGGTAACGTGATTGCCGAAGGCGTGGCGGCTCTGCCGGGCTTGCCAGCTTGCGACAACAATTCGGTGATTGCCGAGTTGAAATTCGACGGCACGCAATACGGCAGATTCGGACGAGTTCTGGCGATGGATAACTTCGGCAGCCGCGCGGACGGCAACGACACAATGATGATCGTTGATCGCATCGGCGGTAACCTGGGAATCGGAGCCTCAACGCTGGGAACACTGTTCGGAATCCTGTACGACGATTCCGAGGCTGGAGTCAGCTTCAACGTAACCGGTCAATGCCAGTTGCGCAGCAGCCTGACGAACAACTTCCCGCGCACAACGCCCAGGTTTGAAACCTTCGTTCCTGCGGGCAGAACGGGTTGGTTGAAACTGTTCTCGCAAAGCGATGTCGCTTTGGTCGGAGCGTCAATCAACTACAACGCAAACAGCACAGCGCAGCTCGGAGCTTTCAGCGGCGCTCACAACCTCCACAAACTGACCCTGTCTAGCGCAGGTTCTTACATCATTCCGGTATTCCCGGCCCAAGGTTGCCAGTAGGGGATGACTGGTTAAATTGGATCGGGAAACGCAAGCCGCAGCTTAGGAAACACTCAGTGGCAACTGAGCTGCGGCCTTTGAAAATAAAACCAGGTTAGAAGCTATTACCCACTCACCTGGCTAAATTTCTCTGCCAGACTGTTAGTAGGGGATGCAAACAGTCAGGCGGAAACACGAAAGCCGTAGTTCAGGGAAACCTTTTGGTGCCCTCTGAACTGCGGCTTTCGCTGTTTCGGGACGCATAGCTTTTCAGCAAATCTTTTCCCACTAAGTCACACGAAGTATCACGAAGAAAAGCAGAACTATTTGCGTTTACCTTTGTGTGCTTTTGTGGAAAGAAAACCTTACTTGATACCGACTCTAACCGTGTTAGCGGTTTTTCCGTCAACGGTCAGCACCACATCAACTTCGCCGCGTCCGGCCAGGGCGCTTGGCAGCAAAACGTTGATTTGATCCAGGCCTATAAAATCGCCTTGCTGGCCTGCGTACTGCACCTGGGCGGCGACTCCGCCGATGCTGGCCGTGACTCCATTCAAACCACTGTTGAACCTTGCGCCCGTACCGAACAGCAACAGGTACACTTGCTCGCCCGCCGCGCCCAGGTCAATCGGAGTGGCAACAAAACGATTCAATGAAGCATTCCATTCCGAAACTGCTTCGATTACCTGTGTGCCGTTGGCGCGAACTCGCAAAGTTACGGCTGATGCGACGCCTTGTCCGGTGGAATTAGCGGTAAACAAACTTGGAGCTACGCCGGCAATTTGAATTGAGCCGGTGGCAATTGAACCGTCGCCGCTGGTGACTGTTGCCTGCGCTGTTCCCGCAGAAGTTCCAGCCGGAATCAGATAATTAACTTGTCCGGGCGAAACGAAAAACAACGGAGCGAGCCGCTCAATTCCCAAGCTGTCTTTGATGCGAAGCGTGGTCCCTGCCAGAGTCGTTGGCAGCGGAGCAATGTTTGCCGATTGAATTCCCGTCGCCAGATTTGCGCCAAACGCCGCCGCAATGGATTCAGGAGCCAGCACATCGCCGCCAAAGCTGGCGGCGGAAACCGTAGTCAAGGCTGCGGTGGTTTTACGGCTTAATTCCCAAACGTCATTCAGGTTGCCGTTGTTGCCCGTGCCTCCGAAAACGATAAAGCGGTCTTCGCCGTCAATATAAACTCCCATCATTCCGTTACGCTGTTCGGGCGGATTGGTAATCTGAAGCTGAGTCCATTGCCGAGAATTCAAATCGAATTCCCAGGTGTCGTTGAAATTGCCAGCGCCGCCTCCGCCAAAAATCATGAACCGGCCTTCGCTGTTGACGAAGCTGGTTGACCAAAACCTGCCTGGCGGCCTGACTGCCGGAGTCAAATCCGTCCATTGCCGCGAAGCCAGATCGAACGACCAAATATCATCCAGAGCGCCGCTGCGTTGGCCACCATAAATAATCATTCGTCGGCTGGTCTTATCGAAAGCTCCCGTCAGCAGACAGCGAACCTGGGGCTTGCTGCCCGCCGGAGTCCAGTCAGTCCAGGTCTTTCCAGCCAATCCGAAGCTTTGAGTGTCCTGAAAACGCCCGGCTTCCGAAGTGAATCCTGCGAATGAAACCAGGCTGCGTGTCACCGGATCGAAAACGCCTGCCGATCCATATCGCTTCTTTGGCCGCGCGCTGTCCGCTGCCGGAGAAACGTCCTTCCATTCCAAGGTTGTTAAGTTCAGAGTCCACGTGTCGTTGAAAAACCCCGCGCCTTGCCCGGAATAAATCACCATTTGATGACCAGTTGGGTCGTAAACCGCGTCGAAGCCGAATCTTCCAGAAGGCGGCGTCCCGACAGTGTTGAGCTTCGTCCAGCTTCGCGTTGCCAGATCAAAAGCCCAGGTGTCGTTTTTCAAGCCTTCGTTGCTGTTGCCGCCGAACAGTATGATTCGTTTACCGACCGGATCGTAAATCGCTTCGCCGTCGCGTCGCGGTTCAGGCGCTGCGCCGGTTGCTGGAGTGATGTTGCGCCACTGCCAGCCGGTTTGAGCCTTGGCAATTCCGGCAGAAAAGACGATTGCGAAAACGGCGCAGATGAAAACGCCATTGATTTGTTTGAATGCGGAAAATTGATTCATAAAACTTCCAATCGCACGTTTGTTATTCCGCCTTTAGGCTGCTAAAGCCGCGCAGCCGCCTAAAGGCGGAACTACGAACTATTTACTTATCCACCTTTTTGACTTCAGCCAGCACGTCTTCGTTTGACGGGCGGACTTTGTAATTAACTTCGATGAATTTCCATTGCACTATGCCTTTGCGGTCAATCACCAGCGTCGCCGGATGCGGTATCGGGCGACTGGATTTGTCATTCAGTAATCCGTACCGATCAATGACTTTGTGATTGGCGTCCGACAGCAGCGGAAAGTTGAAACCGGGCTGGTCTTTCAACTTGTCGCGCAAAAACATTGCCTTGTCGTGCGGGTCAACACTGACCGCCAGAATTTCGACTTTGTCGCGGTACTGTTCCTGAAGCAGCGATTTCAGCTTTCCAAGCTGAGCAGCGCACCACGGTCACCAATAGCCGCGATAAAACACCAGCACCACGGTTTTTTTGCCTCGATATTCCGACAGAGTGACGGGTTTGCCGTCCTGGTCTTCCAGCGTGAAGTCAGGGGCGGCTTCGCCAATTTTGATTCGATTCAAATCGGCGGCAGTCAGATTGGCTCCGTCCTTTGGGCCAAGCTGAGTCTGCGCCGACGCCAGCACTGGCAGCGCTAAGACCGCCAGGGAGAAAAACATTCGCGCGAAAATTTTTCGATTCATTCTTTGCTCCTCTTAAAGTTGGTAGTCCCGCCTTTAGGCGGAATGGGCGGCTCGCCGTGACCTTCCGCCTAAAGGCGGGACTACAGGCATTGTTCTACGTTAGCTGAATGTCAATTTTCTGTCCGATTATTTCCGGCTCAGGTTGATTGGTGTTGTCCAGGACAGTCTTCGCGGAAACCAACAGCCTGTCAGTTGCGTTATAGATTATGCCGATCCGGCAAATTGCAATAGAACAGATCAAACGGTAAATACATTGCAGGAGAAGTCCGAATTGGAGGAAAACTATTCGAATGAGCTTTGATTATGGTGAGTTGCCATACGCCAATCGCTCACGTTTGCGCGATTGGCAGGATGAGCGGCTCCGCTGGCTGTTGTCGGAATTGGAGTCCAATCAGTTTTACCAGGGAAAATTCCACCAGGCAGGAATGGATGGGTCACAAGTGCGTGACACAAAGGATTTAAGCGCTTTGCCATTTACTACCAAAGCTGAATTGGCGGCTGAGCAACTGGCGCATCCGCCTTACGGCAGATTGCTCAGTTATCCGGTGTCGCGTTATCGCTATCTGCATCAGACTTCGGGAACGACCGGGCGTTCGATGCAATGGCTGGATACCGCCGAAGACTGGGAAGTTTTCATGCGTTGCTGGGCAGAGGTCTATCGTGGGGCGGGTGTGACGCCGGACGACCTGGTTTTTTGCGCTTTCTCTTTCGGGCCGTATATCAGCCATTGGTCTGGAATTGACGGCGCCCGGCACATTGGCGCTCTGGCTTTGTCGGGCGGAGGAATGCATTCCGAACAACGACTCCGCGCAATTCTGGACAATCGTTGTAC
>JAGNMH010000410.1 GCA_017991275.1 Acidobacteriota bacterium | reverse complement strand
AGCTGATGTTGTTGAAGATCCCGCGTTGGCCGTTGAAGTTGATTTCGTCTCCGTCCGGCCCTTGGGTGATGCTGACGCCCGGAGTCAACGTCAGCAGGTCTTCAAATTTACGACCAAGCACCGGCGTGCGGGCGATTGCTTTTTCATTCAACGTCGAGCTGGATTCGGTTTTGACCGTGTCAATCGTCGGCGAAGCGGTGATGGTGATGCGCTCCTGTACGGCGGATACTTTCAAGCTAAGGTTCAGATTGACTGTCAGGCCGACGGTCAAAGCAATGTTCTGTTGTTCGACAGTGGCGTAACCTTGTTTCGACACTGTCAACGTGTAGCTTCCGGGTTGCAACAGCGGGAATGTGAAACGTCCGCTTGCATCCGTCGTCGCATTTTTGGTTGAGTTGGTGTCAAGGTTTTTGGCTTCGACCGTTGCGCCTGCGATAACCGCCCCAGTCTGGTCACTTACTGCTCCCTGGATCGAGCCTGCTGTGCTCTGCGATTGCGCCCACGCGGTTGTAATCGAAGCCAGCGTGAGCAGCAAAATCGCTGCTGCCTGCTTGATATATGCTTTCATTGTTTTTCTCCTGAAGATAATGGTTGGTTGTTGAATACTCCGGTGCCGTGACTTTTATGCGTACTACTTCGGCACGCATGTTCGGTTGAGTATCAATTACTGTTACTGCAAAGCTATTTAGGATTACGTATGGTTGACGGCCGGGATTCTAAAGATCGTTGGCAAAACTGGCAAGTATGGTTCAGATTTCGTTCAGAGTTCACGCTTTAGCGTGTTTACTTCGCCAACACGCTAAAGCGTGAACTCTGAACTATATTGACCGGCAAGCGTTACTTTTTGACCGATTTCAGCATTCCCTGGAATTCGCTTTCAGCGGCGGCAATCGTTTTTGCCGGGCCGGTCAGCTTGAAAAAGACTTCACCCGAAGGCCCTTCGATGATTGCGCCTAGCAAGCGGTAGTTTGCTTTCTTGGTTGCAGGCTGTCCCATGGCCATTCCCCCCCCGGCAAAAGTTCCTGTCAGATCAACCGTTGTGACTGCAAAACCATTGATCGTTTCTTTTTTCTGTTTGGCTTTGGCGGCGTCTGCCTGATCAAACTGGCCTATCCAGCGGTCAATGTTGGCTTGAACTCCGCCTCCAATGTTGTTGTTGAAGACCGCGCATTCTCCGCCATCTGTGTCGCCTTTGGCTGGCGGAACGATATAAGTTGCTGCGCGCATTCCGCTGGCGGGCTTGGCCTCCCAACGCGCTGGCGGCGTCCACGTTATGTCGGCTCCTCCGCTTGGTTTCATGGGCACAGTCGCCGGAGCCGACGAAGCTGCGGACGATGAAGTCGCAGTTGATGGGTTGGCGGGTTCGCTGGAAGTGATTTCTTTCGGGGCGCTTGCCCCGCAAGCGGTAAGTATTAAAGCTGAAAACAAAATTGCCGGTGTGCGCCAGTTGATGGACGGAAAATTAAACCTCATAAAAACTCCTTCAAACATAGTTCGTAGTGCAGCCTTCAGGTGGAATGGTGACGATTAACCTTTAAGCGGAAAGGCCCAATAGCCAAGTCTTTCCGCCTAAAGGCGGTACTACATGCTTTGAAATCTGACTCAGGCTTCACGAGTAGAAGCCCGTTTGTCTTTGAACAGCAGCAGGAAGATCAACAGAATGACTCCTGCAAAGATCGCCGGTTTGCCCCACAGCGGCTTCCATTCTATGGCTTTCAACTCTGTGCGGCGCAACTCGGCTTTTTCTTTCTCAAGCTGAGCCACCTGTGCTTTGTCGGCAGCAGGATTGGCTTTCAGTTTTTCAAGCTCGGCAGTCTTGGCGACCATTTGCTGGGCGGCCTCAGAGGATTTGGCGGGAGTGTGCTGAGTCAGCACATAACCTGCGGCCATCGCCCCGATGTACATTCCCAGCCCCAGCGTGAAAAGCACCAACAACCCTTGAGCCTGTGCGCGAATGTGTTTTGGCGCGGCCTGATCGGTGTAAATCTGCCCGGTGACAAAGAAAAAGTCATAACAAATACCATGAAGCAAAATGCCGCCGATAATCATCCATCGGACTTCATCTTGCGCGCCATAAGAAAACAGGCTGTATCGAATCACCCAGGCAAGCATGCCAACGGCCAGCATCCACTTCACGCCCAGTTTGCGGAAGAACAGCGGCATCACCAGCATAAAGAAAATTTCCGACATCTGGCCGTAAGACATCGTTTGCCCAATCGGCAGACCGGTCATCTCTACGATTCTGCTGGTGATCTGGTAGTAAAACGACAGCGGGATGCAGATCAAAAATGACGAAAGCATGAAGATCAGATAAGACGGTTTGGCCAGCAGCGCCAGAGCGTCCAATCCAAAAACCTGTCCGATGCTGACATTTGCGTCTTTGACCGGCGGAGTGTGCGGCAAAGTCAGACTGTACAGCCCAAGCAAAATTCCCGAAGCCGCTGTCAGGTAAAACATATTAATGCCGGTTTCCCAGCCTAGCCAACTCAGCGAAAGACCGGCAACGATCCAGCCTATGGTTCCCAGCACGCGAATCAGCGGGAAGTCCTTTTCTGTGTCGGCAATGTTTTTCATCGCCAGCGTGTTGCTCATCGCCAACGTCGGGTAATAGGTCAACTGGCTGAGAAAAATCATGAAGTTGATGGCGGCTGGCGTGCTGCCTCCTTTCATCATTCCGGCAGCGACAAACATCAGCACTCCGCCGATCAGGTGCATTGCCGCCATAACGTGTTGAGCGGCAAAGAACCGGTCGGCAATCATTCCCACGACGAACGGCGCAAGAATCGCAGCAATCGGGCCGACGGCATAAGTCCAGCCAATGTCCCCAGCCGAAAAGCCAATCGTTCCCAGATAATTCGGAGCCGTGACATACCACGCGCCCCAGACGAAAAACTGCAAGAACATCATCGCCGACAATTGCAGGCGGATTTTTCCATTCATAATTTTATGTCTCTCTCGCTTTGTGTTGGGTTTTGAAATCGTTGGTGCCGCTTTTTGTGAAAGCGTGGCGGATTCTACCTGACTCGCTCGTTGAAGGCGAGAGGCGGGCGGGTGATGCCTTGCTTGCTTGCCATACCTTAACGGATTGAGTAAAAACGGGCTGCATTGATTTTCAAACCACGAATTTAACTCTTCAAAAGTTATGTCAGAGCAAAATCTATTCATTGGAATTGATCTGGGCGGAACCAATATCAAGGCCGCGCTGGTCAACACGGACACTGGCGAAATCGCCGCGACTCGTTCTACGCCGACTCACGCCCGCGAAGGCCACGATTCTGTTGTCGCTCAAATGGCAGTGTTGGTCGAAGAAATCATACTGGCCAGCGGAACAACCAAAGCCGACATCGGCGGCGTAGGCATAGGCATTCCCGGCGCCTTAGACCTGGAAAAAGGCACAACGATCTTTCTGCCTAACTTGCCCGGCAACTGGCGCAACGTGCCGGTGCGGGATCAGCTTTCCAGAATTAGCAATCTGCACGTGGCCATTTTGAACGACGCTCGTTCGATGACTTTGGGTGAATGGAAGTTTGGGGCGGGGCGCGGTTTCGATACGGCTTGTTACACACTGGGAACCGGAATCGGCGGAGGCCTGGTTTTGAACGGCAAGCTTTATCTGGGCATCAACGGTTCGGCAGGGGAGCTTGGCCACATCAGCGTAGACCTCAACGGCCCGAAGTGCGGTTGCGGCAGTCGCGGCTGCATCGAAGCTTATGCTTCAGGCCCGGCCATCGCTGCGATGGGAATGAAACATGTTGTTCAAGGCCGCAACACCGTCATGGCAGATATGTGCGAAGGCGATCTGAACAAGATCACTCCCGAACTGGTTTGCGAAGCCGCCCGCCGAGGCGACGAAGCCGCTCGCGAGATTTACGAATTCGCCGGAACGATCATCGGGGCAGGCATCGCCAACGTGATTACGGCTGTCACTCCGCGCCGCATTGTCATCGGTGGTGGAGTCGCCGCCGCCGGAGAATTGATCCTTGACCCGATTCGCCGTTCGATGCGTTCGCGTGTATTTCTGGTTGATTCGCTGCAAGTCGAAGTCGTCGCGGCTCAGCTTGGCAACAATGCCGGATTGGTCGGCGCGGCAGTCTGGGCCAGACAACAACTGTAAGCTTTCATCAAAAGAATTTTCTCCACGAAGGCACACGAAGGGGACACGAAGAAAAACAAAAATCTTTTGACAGGATTTGCAGGATTCAACAGGAAAGAGAGATCGAATTGAGATCAATCCTGAGCAATTTTGTAAATCCTGTCCATTTCCTCTCTTCCTTCGTGCTCCCTTCGTGTTACTTCGTGGATGATTTTTCCCGGAGCCAAAATGATTCTGAAAGTTGAAACTCTGACGGCGGAACAGTTCGCCAAAACGATTGACCATTCGTTGCTGCAACCGCAGTTGACCGAATCAGAAGTAGTTGCCGGGTGTGAATTGGCTGCGCGGTATCACGCGGCTTCGGTGTGCGTGAAGCCGTATCACGTCAAACTGGCCGCAAAGCTGTTGGCCAATTCCGATGTGTTGGTTAGCACTGTCGTCGGTTTTCCGCACGGAAGTTCAACCATCGAAACCAAGCTGGCCGAAGCCGCACAAGCTTTGGCCGACGGCGCGGTTGAACTGGATATGGTCATCAATTACGGCCAATTGCGAACCGGCGAAGTTGATTACGTCGCCCGCGAAGTCAAAGCCATCTGCGATCTGGCTCACGCGCACAACGCCAAAGTCAAAGTCATTTTTGAAAACGCCTACCTGACCGACGAACAGAAAATCGCGGCTTGCAAACTCTGCGACGAAGCCCAGGCCGATTGGGTGAAAACTTCGACCGGCTTTGCCCCGACCGGGGCGACGGTTGCCGACATTCGGCTGATGCGCGCCAATGTCAGCAACCGTGTTCAGGTCAAGGCGGCTCACGGCGTGCGAACTTTGGCGGCGGCTTTGGAAATGATCGAAGCCGGTGTGACGCGAATTGGAGCCACGGCGACGGCAACAATGTGCGAAGACTTCGTCAAATGGCGATCAGGTGAAGTAAAGATCGAATGCGCCGAACCTGCGGGTGGTTATTAAAATGACAAACATCAACGTCGGAGTCGTCGGAACAGGCTTCATCGGCCCGGCTCACATCGAAGCCTTACGGCGTTTGGGAATCGAAGTCGCTGGTTTGGTTGGCAGCAGCCCCGAACGCGCCGCCGCAAAAGCCGAAGAGTTGCGACTGCACAAAGTTTACGATTCGTTTGAAGCTCTGATTGCCGACGATCAAATCAACGTTGTTCACATCACTTCGCCGAATCATCTGCATTACCCGCAAGCCAAAGCCGCGCTCGAGGCTGGTAAACACGTCGTCTGCGAAAAGCCTTTGGCAATGAACCCGCAGCAATCCGCCGAACTGGTTGCTCTGGCCAAAGAGCGAAACCTGGTCAATGCCGTCAATTTCAACATTCGGTTTTATCCGATTGTTCAGCACGCGCGGGCGATGGTTGAGAGCGGAGAAATCGGCGACGTGTTCATCGCTCAAGGTTCGTATTTGCAGGATTGGCTGTTGCTGCCAACTGATTGGAACTGGCGGTTGGAGCCAGAGCTTGGCGGCAAGATGCGGGCCGTTGCCGACATTGGTTCGCACTGGCTGGACT
>JAGNMH010000409.1 GCA_017991275.1 Acidobacteriota bacterium | reverse complement strand
GATCAGTGCGGCAGCGCCCAGTTTGTTCACGGCCAACTCCAACGGCAGAGGACTGGCGTCGGCAATCGTCTTTCGCAGCAAAGCCAACGGCGCTCAAAGTTACGAAGCCGTTTCGCGTTTTGATTCTGCCCAGAATGCTTTTGTGCCTGTCCCAATTGATTTTGGCGAAGAAACCGACAAGTTGTTTTTGCTGCTTTACGGAACTGGCATCCAGGGGCGTTCGGCTTTGTCGGCGGTCACCGTGCTGGTTGGTGGAGAAACAGCGACGGTTTCTTACGCCGGGCCTCAGGGAGATTTCGTCGGTCTGGATCAGATCAATGTCGAACTGCCCAGGAGTTTGAAAGGCAAAGGCGAAGTAACGATCAATTGTTTGATTGATGGCAGATTGGCGAATGCCGTGACCGTTACATTCAAGTGAGTTGCATAAAGCAGGAGCAGAGAATTGACCTGCTCCTGCTTTATGGCCGTTCAACTTGTCGGCTGGGGGGCAATTACTTTGCTGGGGTAATTTTTAGATTAGCAAACATACCGCCAGAACCTTCGCCGACCCAAAAACCAACTTTGCCGCCCTTGCGGTCGCTTAACTCATCAACCGTCAGACTCGGTTCTTTTGAGTCGTTGACGTAAACGCTGATCTTCGGTTTGGCGACAACTATGCGCGCGTGAAACCATCCGTTGGGGTCGGGCGCAGGCATTTCGGGTGTGGGAAAGATGGCTTTTTCGTATTGGCCATTGCGCTCTTCGCGCAACTTTTTCCAGGTGAATGTCGGATGCGAAACATATTGCACGGCGTGAATACGGCGAACCTGGTTTTCGGCTTTGAAATTGAATGGCCTGAAATAAACGACATCCTGATTGGTGTCGTCCAGGCCGCGAAAAGCCACACCGACAAAACTTTTCTGAAGCTCGTCTTTGCCCCTCACGTCAAATTCGATTACGCCGTTTTCAAACTCAACGCCTTCCAACCAGGCAAAACCCTGACCGGCAGCTTCGTCGAACTGGACGGCTTTGTGTTTTTCATCGGTGACGGCGGTTACTTTTCTTCCGCTGACTTTCCAGCCTTTGCCTTCCGGGATTTTGGTAACATCGGGTTGAATTGATTTTTTCTGCGCCGCAATCACAGCCGCGGTCAGAAGCGTTACGGACACTACCAAAAAGATCATTTTGAATGGTCGAAGTTTCATGGTTTTCCTTTCGAGGTTGTTTATTGTTTTGCCAGGTAAAGGCTTCTTTCCTGCTTGATCAGTTCTTCCAACTTGTCTTTCATTGTCGGGGAAAGCGTCAAGGCCCGGTTGAAATTCAAACTGGCTTCGTCGTTTCGGCCAAGCCGTATCAGAGTCAGACCCAGATTGGCAAAAACCGTTGCATTGGTTGAATCAAGTTCGATTGAGCGACTGTAATCATTGATTGCTCCACTGAAATCGTTTCTTGATTGGCGCAGATTGGCGCGATTGTTGAATGCCTGGCAGTGGCGCGGATTCAGTTTTATCGCCTGATTGAAATCCGTCAGAGCTTTATCCAAATCCCCTTTTGTCTGCCAAACATTGCCGCGATTGTTGAAAGCATCAGCCAGGCGTGGATTGATGCGAAGCGCGCGGTCGAAATCGGCAATGGCTTTATCCAAATTTCCCAGCTTGTAATGGGCCAGGCCGCGATTGCAGAAAGCGCAGGCGTTGAAATCATCGCTGGTGGCAATTTCGGCGCAATCAACTGCGCCGACCTGCTTTGAAGTTTCAGCCGTTTTGTTGCCTGAGTTGATCTGAATTGCGAGGGTGAAATCATTGACGGCGCTGGCCCACTCGCCTTTGGCCAAAGCCTCGTTGCCGCGTTTCAAGAAGTCCAGCGCTGAACGAGGCGATTGTGCCGCTGCGCCGGTCGTCATCATCAGAATGACAAAAAGCAAACTTGTCCGACTTTGTTTGAACATCAGCTTTCTCCTTTTCCTGATTGAATTTGTCAGCGAACGAATTCTCGAATAACTGAAAGACTTCAGTCTTGTACGTTCTTGCTTCCTTGCAGGTAATAGCCGGGCGTGACGCCAACCAGGCGGCGGAAATGTCGGGTGAAATGGCTTTGATCAACGAAACCGACTTCTGAGGCTGTTTGGGAGATTGGGGAGCCTTGTCGCAGCAGGGATTTGGCGCGGGCGATTCGCATCTGAGTCTGAAAGGCGTGAGGCGGCAATCCGAGTTCCTTGCGGAATACTCGATTCAAATGAAAAGGGCTAAGGTCGGCCAGCCCAGCCAAAGAATCCAGCGAAACATTTTCAGCAAAATTTTGAGCTAAATAATCCCGCACTCGATTGACAGCTTTCTGTTCGCGGCTGACTTCTGCCAATTCAAGCTTCGATTCAGAACGGTTTGTGATGAGTTCACTGACAAACCCAATCAGCAATTCGTCCTGCTCCAACCTGGCCGACCTGCCTTCCAGGCTCTTGTGCAGCTTTTGAAAGAGTCGAACGGTGTCAGGATCATCAATCGGTTGAGGTGAAAAGAAAGGAAGAGTTTTTTCTTGTCTGGTGATTTCGACAGCGATTTGCTGAACCATCTCAGGTTCCAGGTATAAATTGAGATAGCTGCAACCTTGCTGCTCTTCGGTGTGATTGGAATGAACTTCGCCAGGATGAACTATGGACAGGCTTCCGACTGGCGTGTAATAGCGTTCGCGACGGTAATTCAATTCACCGCCGCCACTCAGAATCAGGCAGAAGTGGAATTCTTCGTGCCAGTGTTTAGGGTATGGCTGGCTGACGCAAAATCCTTTTCGCAGTTCGATGCCTGGAAAACCGTCGGGTCGCCAGACTTGAATTTGTTCGTTGAGCGATTTGATCTGCATAGTTGAAAACCAAATTGAATCCGTCAGCGTGAAAATAAGCGTCGGCAGGATAGCCACATTGCCTGATGCGGCTTGTCATTGGACTTACATTGGTTGTCAATTGTTGTAAATTGTAATGACAGTTGTTCTCGTAACCGGCTGTTTCCAGAATACGTCATCAGCCGTGCCACATTTTTTTGATTGGCTTTATAGTCGAAGCGATTTCCATACGAAAACTATCAAATAACTTATGAGGTTTGCCCATGCTAAAGAACGCGTTTAGTCGTTGGCTGATGGCTGCGTTGATTTGCGCCCTTGCCATAGTCACTGTTTCCGCCCAAAACCTGACCAGTCCCAAAGCCCATTTCGGGTTCAACATCGGCGACGATTACCAACTCGCCAACTACACTCAATATGAAGCCTACATCAAAAAGCTGGACGCCGAATCCGACCGCATGAAGCTGGTCGAGATCGGCAAATCCGCCGAAGGCCGCACGATGTACACGGCGATCATCACTTCGCCGGAAAATTTCAAAAAGCTCGACCGGTACAAGGAAATCGCCGGAAAGCTGGCGAAGGCCGAAGGGCTGACCGACGACCAGGCGCGCGCTCTGGCCAAAGAAGGCAAAGCCGTAGTCTGGATTGACGGCGGTTTGCACGCCACCGAAGTGCTTGGCGCTCAGCAGTTGATCGAAACCATCTGGATGCTGAACAGTCGCAACGATGACGAAATGAAGCGCTTTCTGAGCGACGTGATTGTGCTGGGTTGTCTGGTCAACCCGGACGGAATGGAACTGGTTTCCAACTGGTACATGCGCGAATCAGATCCTGCCAAGCGCAACACCGCTTCGATTCCGCGCCTTTATCAAAAGTATATCGGTCACGATAACAACCGCGACTTTTACATGTCGGCTCAGCCAGAAAGCGAAGCCATCAACCGAGTCTTTTTCCACGAATGGTTTCCGCACATCGTTTACAACCACCACCAAACCGGGCCAGCCGGAACCGTTATGTTCGCGCCTCCGTTTCGTGACCCGTTCAACTTCAATTTCGATCCGCTGATTCCCATCGGCATTGATCTGGTGGCGGCTTCGATGCACACGCGCTTTCTGGTCGAAGCCAAACCCGGTGTGACCATGCGCTCCGGTTCCAGTTACTCGACGTGGTGGAATGGCGGTTTGAGGACGACGGTTTACTTTCACAACATGATCGGCTTGTTGACCGAAACGATTGGCAATCCGACTCCGATGGAAATTCCGCTGGTGTTACGGAATCAACTTCCTCGCGGTGATTTGCCGTCGCCAATTGCTCCGCAAAAATGGCATTTCCGGCAATCCATCGAATACTCGCTGACGGCAAATTGGGCTGTGCTGGATATTGCCTCCAAGCATCGCGAAGATTTCTTGTTCAACATTTACCGAATGGGCAAAAACTCGATCGAGCGCGGCAGCCGTGACACCTGGACGATCAGTCCGCACGAAATTGCCGAAGCTCAGGAATCGGCTGACAAAGAGCGGCAAGGTCAGCGCGGCGGTGGTGGCGACAATGAACCCGCCGCCGGACAAGGTCGCGGCGGTGGTGGCGGCGGATTTGGACGCGGCGGAACTCCGACGAAGTTTTTCGATGCGATGCACACGCCGGAAAAACGCGACCCGCGCGGTTACGTCATCCCGTCCAATCAGCCGGACTTTCTGACGGCGACCAAATTCGTCAACGCGCTGATTAAAACCGGCGTCACGATTCATCAGGCAAGCAACGATTTTCAGGTCAACGGCAAGTCCTATCCGGCAGGCTCTTTCGTAGTCAAAACCGCTCAAGCCTTTCGTCCGCACGTGATGGATATGTTTGAGCCTCAAGACCATCCGAATGATTTTCAGTATCCCGGCGGGCCGCCGATTCCGCCTTACGACAACGCTGGCTGGACGCTTGCGTACCAGATGGGCGTCAAGTTCGACCGCATTCTGGATGGATTCGATGGGCCGTTTGAAAAGGTCAACGGCTTCGCCAAACCGTTGCCGAGCAAAGCGCCTGTGGCCGGAAACATCGCCTGTTATTTGCTCAGCCACGAAACCAACGACTCGTTCATCGCCACCAACCGTTTGCTTAAAGACGGCGAAGAAGTTTATTGGCTGAAACAACCATTGACTGTTGGCGGCGTAACTCATCCGGCGGGAACGATTTATATCCCGGCCAAAGCTTCGACGGCGGCGCGAGTGCAAAAACTGGCGGCTGATTTGGGATTGCGCTTTGCGGCGATGACGACCAAACCGAACGTTGGTGAAATGCTCAAACTTCGCCAGCCGCGCATCGCGCTTTGGGATCGTTACGGCGGCTCTATGCCTTCTGGCTGGACGCGCTGGATTCTGGAACAGTTCGATTTTCCATTCACCGTGGTTTACCCGCAGACTCTGGACGCCGGAAATCTCGCCGACAAGTTCGATGTGATTATCTTTGTCACGCAAGCGATCCCGGCAGCTTCGACTCGTGGTGGCGGCGGCGCAGCAACCAGCAGCGACGAACCTCCGCAATTTGGTCGCTCGCCTCAAGCGGCAGAATTACCAGAAGAGTTTCGCGGCTGGTTGGGCAATGTCACTGCGGCGAAAACGATCCCACAATTGAAGGCCTTCATCGAATCCGGCGGCACGATTCTGACCATCGGCAGTTCGACGAATCTGGGTTATCACCTGGGATTGCCGATGAGCAGCGCGCTGGTTGAGCGAACTGCCGGCGGCGATGAACGCGCGCTTGGACGCGACAAGTACTACATTCCGGGTTCGATCTTGCAGGTGGTGGTGGACAACACAAACCCTCTGGCTTACGGC
>JAGNMH010000408.1 GCA_017991275.1 Acidobacteriota bacterium | reverse complement strand
GCATGGACCCGATTGGTTTTGCTCTGGAAAATTATGACGGTATTGGCAAATGGCGAACAAAAGACGCCGGGTTGCCGATTGACGCTTCGGGAAAATTGCCGAACGGGAAGACATTCACCGGCTCTGCTGAATTGAAAAAGATTCTGTTGACCGATCACCGCGACGAATTCATTACTACTGTCGCCGAAAAATTGATGACTTACGCTCTTGGGCGCGGGCTGGAAGCTTATGACGCGCCAGCCGTCCGCGCGATTGCGCGCGAATCCGCAAAAGATAATTACCGTTTGACTGCGATGATCGCCGCGATCATCAACAGCAAGCAATTCCAAATGAGAAAGCGTTCGTAACAGCACCAAAGTTACGGTACCGCGCGCGTAAGCAAGCGGCACTCAACGCAGGCAACCGCTTGCTTACGCGCGCGGTACCGTACCAGATTGAGGAGAACACCGAATGATCCTGAACAAAAAATCTTTGCCGCGCCGCGCCTTTTTGCGCGGAATGGGCGTGACGATGGCTTTGCCTTTGCTGGATGCGATGACTCCGGCTTTGGCGTCGGCTTCAAAACCTGTTGTCCGACTCGGATTCGTTTATGTGCCGAACGGCATCATCATGAACAAATGGACGCCAAGCGGCGAAGGCGCTGATTTCAAGTTTGGTTCGACGATGGCGCCGCTTGAAGCTTTCCGCGAACGGCTCCTGGTTTTTAGCGGTCTGGCTCAGGTTCAAGGCCGCGCACTCGGCGACGGAGCAGGCGATCACGCGCGCGCCGGGGCCACCTGGCTGACTGGCGCTCATCCTAAAAAATCCGAGATCACCATCAAAGCCGGCGTTTCCGCCGATCAAATTGCCGCAAAAGAATTGAGCAAGTTTACGCAATTCGGTTCGCTGGAACTGGGCATTGAATCAAATCAACTGGCCGGAGGTTGCGACAGCGGTTATAGCTGCGCTTACACCAACACAATGTCCTGGCGCAGCGAAACCACGCCATTGCCGGTTGAAAATAATCCGCGCTCGATTTTCGAGCGATTATTCGGTGATGGAGACAGTACAGACGCCGCATCACGTTTGGCTCAGATCAACCGCCAGCGCAGCATTCTGGATTATGTCAACGGCAGCCTGAAACGATTGGGCGGGACGCTTGGCCCAGCAGACCGCGTCAAACTCAACGAATACACCGACGCCGTGCGTGACATCGAACGCCGAATCCAGAAAGCCGAACAGCAAAACGCCACTGTCAAATTGCCTGTCATGGAACGCCCGTCCGCCGTGCCAGAAGAGTTTGAAGATCACGTCAAGCTGGTCATGGACTTGCATGTGCTGGCTTACCAAACCGATATGACTCGTGTTGTAAGTTTGATGATGGCGCGCGAAGGCAGCAATCGCCCGTATCGCAACATTGGCATTTCGGACGGGCACCACAACATGACTCATCACCAGAACGACGCCGAGAAGATTGCCAA
The DNA here is from genome assembly GCA_017991275.1 of Acidobacteriota bacterium. Lineage (GTDB taxonomy): Bacteria > Acidobacteriota > Blastocatellia > RBC074 > RBC074 > RBC074. The sequence continues at coordinate 4,188 of JAGNMH010000408.1, read as the reverse complement.
GGTGATTAAGATCAATGAAGTCCACGTCAAAATGTTTGCTTACCTTCTGGATCGGTTGAAAGCCACGCCCGATGGCGAAGGCAACTTGCTGGACAATTCGATGATTCTTTACGGCAGCAGCATCAGCGACGGCAATTTGCACACTCATCACGATCTGCCAATCGTTCTGGCCGGCGGAGGCGGTGGGCAAGTCAGAGGCAATCGCCACGTCGTTTACCCGAAAGACACTCCGCTGAACAATCTGCTGGTCACAATGCTGGAAGCGGCAAACGTGCCGATTGAAAAGTTCGGCGACAGCACAGGCAAACTCGATTGTCTGGCTTAACCTATCAAAGCCCTTATCCACGAAGTTACACGAAGAAACACGAAGGTTTTTATTCTTCGTGCCCCTTCGTGTTCTTCGTGGATTTTCCCTCTTGGAGAAAAAGACAATGAACCGTTACTCGACAATTCTTCTCATCGTGGTTCTGGCCACCGTTGCTTCGGTTGTTGGCGCGCAAACGCCAACTTCGCAGCAACCAGCCGCTGCCCCCGCAAATCCGCTCAGCGCCGAAGCCAGGCAGATGTACAACGCTGTCAAAAACAATCTGATAAAGATGGCGGAGAAAATGCCCGAAGAGCATTATTCGTTCAAAGCCACGCCGGAGGTTCGCACCTTTGGCGGATTGGTCGGCCACGTCGCCGATTCGCAAGCTCGCACATGTTCGACCGTCAACGGCGAAGCAAAGAATTTGGGGGCTTCGAATAAAACTTCAAAGGCAGAATTGGTTGCTGCTCTGAAAGAATCGTTCGGAATGTGCGACAAGGCTTTTGACGCACTGACCGACGCCAAAGCAGTTGAGATGATACAGATGGGGCAGCGCCAAAGTACTCGGCTGACCACCTTGATCCGAACCGTTTCGCACTCGAATGAAGAGTACGGCTACATGTCGGTTTACATGCGTTTGAAAGGCATCGTTCCGCCTTCCAGCGAACCCCGCTAATAAGCATATAGTCCCGCCTTCAGGCGGAACGGGGACGTATTCTTTTTCAGCCTGAGAGTTTTGCTTAAGAACTATTCCATCTGAAAAGTTATACGCCCCTGTTCCGCCTGAAGGCAGGACTACGAACAAGGTATCCATGCGAACAAGAATTTTGCTTCTCAGCGCATTTGTTTTGATTGCCGCCACTTGTCTGGCGGAGCTTCCCGGCTTGCTCGATGCCGTCAAACGCCGAGATCACATTGCGCTAAAAGCATTGCTCAAAACCAAAGCTGACGTGAACATTGCTCAGCCCGACGGAGCGACTGCGCTGGCCTGGGCGATTTACCTGGACGACACCGAAGCCGCCGAACTGTTGCTGGCCGCCGGAGCCAAAGCCAACACGGCTGATGAATACGGCGAAACTCCGCTGACATTGGCTTGCAACAACGGCAACGCCGGGCTGGTCAAAAAGCTGGTCGCTGCTGGAGCCGAAGTAAACGCTGCGCGTTGGGATGGCAGCACGGCTTTGATGCTGGCGGCAAATTCCGGTAACGCCGAAATCGTGCGTTTGCTGATCGAACGCGGAGCAAACATCAATGCCGCCGAAAAGAAAAAGAACCAGACGGCTCTGATGTGGGCTGCTGCCGAAGGTCATTCCGAAATCGTCAGCCTGTTGATCGAACGCGGAGCCGACGCCAAAGGCGTTTCCAAAACCGGTTATTCCGCGCTGGCTTTTGCCGTAGCCAAAAACGACAAACAGTCAGTCAAAAGCCTTTTAACCGCCGGAGCCGACCCGAATTTCAAACTGGCTGACGGTTCGTCAGTGCTGATTGCTGCTGCGGCTTTTCGCAACAGCGATGCGGCCATCGCTCTGGTCGAAGCAGGCGCTGACATAAAATCAGTTGATCGTCGCAACAACACTCCGCTGCACATCGCGGCTCAGATGGGACAGGTCGAACTGGTCAAACTGCTGCTGGCCAAAGGCGCAGACCCGAACACCCGCAACGCCAAAGTTCCAGGCTCAAGCGGCCCAAACCCATTTCGCCCGGCTGCTGGCGAAATGACTCCGCTGCAACTGGCTGCCAAAGCCAATCAGCTTGAAATCATGAAGCTGCTGATTGCAGGCGGGGCCGACCCAAAAATCAAAGCCGAAGACGGCACGACTCTGTTGATGCAGGCAGCCGGAAGCACCAACGTCGAAATCGTCAAATATGCTTTTCAGTTTGATTCCGACGTGAACGCACTGACCACGACCAAAGGCACAGTCATGCACGCCGCCGTCACGGGAGTAGGTGTAGCCGCCGACCAAAAAGAAATCTGCAAGGTCGTCCGCTTCCTGGCTGAAAAAGGCGCTCCGCTGGACGAACGCAACGCCAGTGGCCGAACTCCGATTGATATTGCGGACTTCCTGCCGCTCGACCAAGCCGTAGACCTGCTGACCGAACTCATCATCAAATCCGGCGCTAAGCCCAAAACTCCGACCAAACGTTGAGAGCCAGATTTTTTCTTCCACGAAGTCACACCAAGAAAACACGAAGGGAAAAATTTTTAGACAGGATTTACAGGATTCAACAGGATTAAGAAGTTGGACAAGATCAATCCTGTTCAATCTTGTAAATCCTGTCTATTTCTTCTTCATTGTCTTCGTGTGGTTTCGTGGAAGATAAAAGTTCGTTGGCTGAAACCCTGACTTGATATAAATTGGCCTCGCTTGATCGGCGAGGCCTTTTCACAGCCGATCAACAAAGCCGTCAATATCTGAAAAAAACAACAGCGAGGAATTGCGTGGCCAACTGGGACAAACCCGGAGTTTTCATCTCCTATTCACAACACGACAAGCCAATGATGCTGGAATTGGTCAAGCATCTAAGCACGTTTGAAGCCAGCGTGTGGTACGACCTGAACATGGTTGGCGGTGAAGAGTGGCAGCGAACTTTGGATGACAGACTTGATTCCGCCGAAATCACTTTGCTGTTGGTCAGCAGTAATTTCTTCGCTTCTGAGTTCTGCCAAAAAATCGAATTGCCGCGCGCGATGGAACGTCAGCGAAAAGGCGAAACGATCATCATTCCCATCATCATCAAAGCCTATGATTGGGAAAACTCGCCAATCAGCCGGTTTAACATTCTGCCTTCCACCCGCGAACCCATCGAAAACTGGAAAATCCAGAACGAAGCATATCTGGATGTGGTTAAAGGCATTCGCAAAACCATTAAAGACGCCAAGCTAAAAACGGAATCTGCTCAACAATCCAAAAAGCCGTTGCCGCCGAAAGAAAAGCTGCCTTATCTGTGCGACCGCAGCGAGCAGGAAGACAAGCTGGCAAAGACATTGACCCCGCATTTGAAAACGAAAGCTGCGCGTCCTGTAATTTGTCTGGTTCACGGCGACGTGCGCGAAGCTCACAGCGAATTCCTGGATCGGTTGAAAAACATCTGGTTGCCGGACTTTCTCAAAACCGGTTCCGGGGCCAGAAAGCATGTCATCGAAGCTCCGAACGATGAGGATTTCTGGGGCAAGATCGGCAAAGTCATGGACGGATACCCCGTGACCAAAGAAGACGTTTGGCCGTTCATCGCTCACCATTCAGAGCCGCTGATGTTTGTGTTGAATTTGCGAATGCGCGAAGACGCCGCTTACAGCGAAGCCGTCATCAAGTCGTTGCTGAAATTCTGTCACGCTTGGGATGATCTGCCCGCCAGCCGATTCGTCATCTTCTTTGTTTGCGTAAAGTACGACTCGTTCAGCTTGCTTGAGTTCAAAAAGAAATCGCTTCAGAACAATTTACGCCAAAACCTGAAACGACTTGAAACAGGCGAGCCGCAAAAAGACGACGGAATTAAGCTTTCCGATTTTCCGAAGGTCACGGGGGTTGTGTTGCCTGAACTGGAATCCATTCGGGAAACGCACGTTGATGTTTGGAGCCAGCAGTATCACCCGTTGCCCGATCACAAAATCCGAGCTTTGTTCAAGGACGGCAGCATCCCTATGGAATTGTTGGCAGAAAAACTGGAAAAGCTGATGAGTTCTTCAGACAAATGACTGATGTAACTGCTCAATCTCTTCGTCCCAGCGGGACGGTTGATTTTAGGCAGGTCGTTTACGGCCTGCAAAGCGGTGACGGGCTTGTCGCGTCCCATCGGGACGGCTGAGCTTGCTGGCCAACAAATCAATTCTGGCCGCCAATTCAGCCGTCCCGATGGGACGGGAACGATTTCACTACCGA
>JAGNMH010000407.1 GCA_017991275.1 Acidobacteriota bacterium | reverse complement strand
AGTTACGGACTGCTTTCGGCGTCAAAGGCACACCGCTGGCCGTGACGAACTTCTTGGCATCCGTCTGACCAAAACCAGGATTGCCGATGGTGTAGACCTCGTTTTCATCAGCGTCAAGTACGCCTATGTCTTCGATACCACGCACCAGACGGCTACGGGTGTAACGAACTGAAGCGACCAAACCCGGTTTGAACTCATGATCAAGCGCCACCGAATATTGACGCGATGACATCGGTTTGATGGCAGGGTCAATACCGTCAAGTTGGCCTTGGGCATTGATCGGCACTGTGCGGTTGTCAACATCCAGCACCTTCGGCGTGCCACCAGCCAAAGCGGCCGGATTAGCCAAAGACAGCTTGGACAAATCCGGATCGTTCAATTTGTAGTAATGATCGTGCCAGTAATCACCACCGAAGGAACCACGCGCCAATTCATACTTCATCAAATCGTAGTATTGGCCATAGCTGGCGCTGACTTTCCATTTGCCATTGCCACGAACGTCCCACGCGCCACCCAGAAGCGGAGCGATCTTGTCCCCCCAGCCGAAGCTGATCGGGTTGGGAACCTTGTTACCATTCACGACTTTCGTGTACGGAGGTAGAAACTCGTTCTCAAAACGTATACCGAGATTCAGCGTAATGTTCTTCCTCACCTGCCAGGAATCTTGAACATAGTACCCCTGATTGCGGCTAGTGACCTGTGCATTGTGGCGGACGCCATCGCGCCAGATGTAATAGCCATATGTACCTCGCACGCCTTGTGTGGTGCCACGGCTAATCGCTTCACCCCAAACAATTTCAAAGCGTCCGTTAGTGTAATTGTCCAAAACATCATTGCTTAGACGGTTAAGCGCATAACCGCCCTTGAAGCTATGACGTTGGCCACCCAAGTTAGTCAGGTAGTTGGCATTCAGGTAGACATTGTGGCGAGTCGTGATGTCCTTAACGGTAAAGAAGGTCGTGGTTACATTCGCAAAACCGTTCGCCTGACGATATTGCACAGGGATATTGGCAAAATCAGCCGCTTCAATCTTACCAGGAACGGCAGCGGTTGAAGAAGCGTTCCATCTCAACCAAGGCAATGTTGACTTGCCATAGGAGCCGCCCTTGTCGTTAAGATACTTGTATCCATAACGCCCTTCCAGAATCAAATGCGGGTTGACGGTATAGTGTACCGAAGCGGTGTAGTTAGAAGCCGGCGTATAACCTCCGCCAATTGAAAGGTCATTGGCAGGCGCAGCAACGCGGGGGTCTAAGCTCGGCGGGAAATCGCCAGCTTGCTTAACTGGATTCCAGAAAAACGAGGTATTGACCTGTAGTTTCTGCGTCGGCGCGTAATCAAGTCGCGTCACCCCGTAATGCTGGAACAAGCGCCGATTATAAACACGCGTACCAGCGGCATACGGCAATGTACGTTCGCGGCGTTCCAAATTACCGGAATAGCCCGTAAAGAAATTCAGGCGCTCTTTGATAAGAGGGCCTCCAAAAGTAAAACCGGGAAACAGGTTGCGATACTCATCTTCTCTTTGGCGAAAGAACTCGTTTTTGGTCACATCTGCTGCCGTCCGCTGCCATAAACCACGCGGTGCTGAATTCAGACCAGCCGTAGCAAATTGCAACCAGCCATCACCATGGAACTCATTTGAGCCGCTCTTGCTGACGACGTTGACCACACCACCAAGTGTGCCGCTGTATTCAGCTTCAAAACCGGCAGTCTTGACTTGAACTTCCTGAACGAATTCAAACGGAAGCGAGTCATTGGATCTGAGAGCGCCACGGCGAATGTCGGAAACGTCAACGCCGTCAACGATAAAGGTGTTTTCCGAACCGCTGGCACCGTTGATCTGGAAACCGCCGACGCCGAAGCTGCCGGATTTCGGTTCCGCGCGAACGCCCGGAGCAACAACCAGCAGTGAGTGGAACTGACGTCCTTTCGGAGTTTTATCAACAAATTCTGGAACGATGTTGGTGGCAGCTTTGCTGGAGGTCACGTCAATCGTGTCAGAGCTGGCACTTACGGTCACTGATTCCGTAACAGCGCCTGCGGCCAGCGAAACGTCAACTCTGGCAGCTTGGCCGAGCACAACGTTTACATCTTCATTCTTGACGGTCTTAAAGCCGGTCTGTGTGACAGAAACGTTATAGACCCCGGATGGAACTTTCGGAAAGGTGTAATCACCTTCCTTGTTGGTGGTCGCTTCGAGTGAGCGCACCAGACCTGGGCCTGAAAGCGTCACTTTGGCGCCTGGGATGGCGGCGCCAGCCGTATCTTTTACCGTGCCCTGAACGGCACCGGTGTTTTCCTGAGCGAATGCAAAAGCCGCAGTCAGGATCAACACCGCAACGCTAAGCAGAGCGGTAATGGTTCCGTTAGCTGAAGTTCTTGATCTCATTGGGATTTCTCCTTCTGTTTGGGTTGTAGAGGAAACGAGGCTTTGAAATTTTAGCCGCCGCCCGGATATGTCCGCACACGCTTGATGCTCTAAAAAAGTTAAATTACTTGAGAGCCTTGACCAAATTCGTTGATAGAGTTTGAACAATTAAGGGTTGAGGACACAACCATTGAATACAAAATAGTTTTCGTGATAACGGATTGGAACTTGGCAAATGCTATTCCAACAATTGCTGCCACAGTCCAAAGATAATAACTCCTGTCTAAAGGCCTACTTGCAGAGCCAGGCACTTTGAAGGACGAGCCACTAATGTTCAAAAAAATGAATTTTCGTGCAGATTTTCGGATTGATAATCGATCTTCAGGACTAGACAAGTGAAGGCGATTTAGAGGCTTAGAGCAAAGATTGGGTATCTGCTCCGTTGGCTTTACCAGTTTTCAGTATAGGTAACAAAACTATTATTTTTACAAAATCCAGATTTCGGAATTGATGTGCAAATCACTAAATTTTGAGCCAGATTAACAACCCACCAAAACTTATGTAACGCCGCCAGCGCACTTCAAACGTACGAACAGTATTTGAGATTGGAACCAAAAGGTCAGCACGCCTTAGTTGGGGGGCAAGGAATGAACGTTGGTTATCGAATCGGGTCCTCACCGCCTCAATAACTATCCATCCCTTGCCCCTCATACGTGCAGGAAAGCCCGAGGGGCACCTCCAAGCCTCCCACACGATCTCAATGATCGGTAGAGATGGTTGCAAGCAAAGGCATCAAAGCACCTATAAAGACCATTTTCTAGTTTTGTCTGAAAAATTCGACCGCTATCGCTTCACTAATGTGGGCGCACATTAAGCCCAGTCACAATTGGCTGTCAATGCTGTCAATAATGAAGACGGAATGAAGAAAGCAGGATTGGGATTAGCGTTACGCCAACTGGCTGAGCATCCCCGCGCCGTAGCGTGCAATCTTCGATTCGCCTAGCCCGTAAATCTTCGCCAGTTCTTCAATAGTCCGTGGCCGGGCGATGGCCAGATGCTCAAGCGTTTTGTCCTGGCAAATCATGTAAGTCGGCACATTTTCACTGGAAGCCAGTCGCCTTCGCCAATCGCGCAATCGCTCAACAACTCTGCGCTCTTCGGAGGTCAGCGGACGCAGATTAATAGGCGGTCGCTTGGTTCTGGGTTGAGGCTTGTTGCGCTCCGCAGCTTCGTCTCTGGGAAGAATTCGCGCGCGGTGCAACTCTTCGGCCAGCCTGCCGTTTGACTCCAAACGCTCTGCCAGTTCCTGAAAAACCTGCAAGGCAATCTGGGCGTCAAGCGCGGCATAATCCAATTGCTCGCGGCTTAATGGGCGCTTTCGCCAATCGCTGAGCTGATAGGTTTTATCCAGCCTTACGCCGAAAAGGTGGTCGGAAACCGATGCCAAGCTAAATGACTTCAAGTGCAACGTTCGCCGCGACAGGCGCAAAGTGTCCACCAAACCGGCCACAGCAAAACCCGCGTTACGTAAAACCCCATCGTCAAACCTAGCGCTGTGAGCAGCCATCATCGCAGACGGATTTTCAATCAAACTGCGAGTTTCCTCCATACCGGCGGTCAGTGCGTCAACGACTATGACTTCGCCGGTTGGCGAAGCAAGTTGCAACAGGCTGAGCCGGTTTTGCCTGGTCGAAAAATCCATGAACGTTTCTGTGTCCAGCCCAATGATCGGCTGGTTGGCAAAAGCAGACAAAGCAGCGCGCACATCGGCGGGATCAGTCAGATATTCGTAAGGCAGTACTAGCATTGTTGATGGGTCTTTCGTTCTTTTCCAGCTTTCGCATCGCGTCGGCGGCTGGCTTTAACTGGGCGCATACTGACATCCGAAATTGGTTAAAGCAAGATTTGTAGATTGAATATCGCGCAATCAGATCATCGTGTCCCGTTATATCTACACGTTTTCATGTAAGCCATCCATTCCTTTCAACAAAACACTGGCTAACTTTCAATTCGGAAATTTTCGCTTCGATTTTTTAGACTTAATCAGCCACCAAAGGCTATCAATAAACAGCTTCTGACCGAACCTCGACTCAGACCTCTCAGTAGTAACTATCGAACACAGTATTACCTGACCAACCTGCAGAAAACGAAACGAAAAAGAACGGAGGGAAAATGACAGTTACTGCCAGTACAAAATTCGCTGCTCATTGTTGTCCTATACTGTTGGTCGTTAGTTTGATTTGCAATCAGTTGTCGGCTGCCAGCGAAAACAATGTAAACAACTCATCCCGTTATCAATTCGGAGTTCGCAACAGCCCCGAACGACCTCTCAAAACCGCGCAGCTTGCCGCCTTGCTTGAGAGCCTGCGCCGTAAATCGGGCTTTCAGGAAATACACTTTGACAAAGACGGTTTTCTGCGTCTGGGAGATCGTACAAAGCTTGACGGAGGCTCAGCCGTCGCGCGCGAACTTTTGGTTGCCGCAGTTGATCGTTCCAAGGCAATTGACCTGGAAAATCATGACCGTTCGTCAAAAGTCGCTTTTGCACGGCTGACTTCCTCAATCATCTTCATCAGCAAAGCGACCGGCGCGCAGGTTGAAGTTTACCCGATTGAAATTGATTTCGGCGATTTTGCCCATTTGCGCGGCGCCCGCGAAGTGATCGAAGCTTTCGATATTGGCTTTGTCGTCATGCATGAACTGGCGCACGCCGCGTTAGGGTTGCACGACGCCCTGATCAACGGACAAGGGCCGGGAGAATGCGAGGAATTCATCAACCTCATACGCCGCGACTTGGGAATTCCTGAACGACAGAACTATGCCGCCAAGACATTCGGCAGAGTCGCTATCTCATTTCAGAAACCTTCACGGCTGGCTGAACTTATTTTCGCTTACGCACCCGGACGAGGCAGAACCAAACCGCAACTGCTGAATTTGAACTGGGAAGCGGAACGTGTGGGAGTAGTCAGGCAGGAAGAGTACAAACCGCAAACGATCTCGCCGAGGTCGCAATCGTCAATAGCGCCGTAAACCATCTAAATAAAACGACTTGCTCACTTGCGACGAGCGTACAACCGCATTACATCGCCGAGCTTCAGTCTGATTGTTCGGTCATCCAGATTCAGCTTTCGGCTGATGGCTGACAACAATCGCGCTGTTGGGGAGTGATAACGACCAATTCGGCTGATGAGCAGACGTACGCTCATCAATTTGCCTGCACTGCAAAGTTCGACAATTTCAAAACCCGACTCTTCGCACATTCGCGTCATGGTTTGAGG
>JAGNMH010000406.1 GCA_017991275.1 Acidobacteriota bacterium | reverse complement strand
GTTGTTTTACCCGATCCCTGCAACCCTACGATCATTACGGAGTTCGGTCGTCGCGAAGTAAACAACAATCGGCTGGAAGTTCCGCCTAACATAGAAATCATCTCGTCATTGACGATCTTGATGATTTGCTGCCCAGGCGAAAGCTGTTGCAAAACTTCCTGCCCGACGGCGGTTGTTTTAACCCGCTCAACGAAATCTTTGACGACTTTGAAATTTACGTCAGCTTCCAACAGAGCGATGCGAATCTCTCGCATCGCCAAATCCAAATGCTCCGGCGTCAGACGGCTTTCGCCGCGCAGGTCTTTGATAACCTTTTTTAGCTTATCTGATAATGCTTCAAACATAGGATTTGAACCGATGATAACCGCTGATCAGGGATTTGGCGGTAAACGCAAAACGTGGAGAATACGGATCGTCCGAAAATGTGTCAAGGCAAGCTCAGAGGTGTGGGCAATCTATTTTCCAGGTAATCGTCGTCGCCACCTGTTGACAATGCCGACGACACCGATAAATTGACTCTATGTCTTTCGCCAAATTGATCGGAAACGAGCGCAACAAACAAATACTGCAACGGTTGCTGAGCGGCGGGCGCATTTCAGCAACTATGATCTTTGCCGGGCCTGAGGGCATAGGTAAGCGGCAGTTTGCGATGACTTTGGCCAAAGCCGCCAATTGCCAAATGGCCGCTGACAACGCCTATGCAACCGACAGTTGCGATGAATGCGCAGTTTGCCGTCGAATTGACGAAGGTGTTTACGGCGACGTGACGACGATTCAACCCGACGGCCAGTTCATCAAAATTGCTCAAACGCGCGCGTTGTCTGAAGAGGTTTATTACCGCCCGCGCGAAGGCCGCCAACGTTTTTTCATCATTGATGAAGCCGACAGACTGCGCGACGAAGCCGCAAACTCGCTGCTGAAAACTCTGGAAGAGCCGCCACCGACTTCGACATTGATCTTGCTAACTTCGCGCCCGAACTCGCTGCTGCAAACAATTCGGTCGCGCGCTCAGCGGATTAATTTCACTCCGCTGCCAATTGCGGAGATGGAAAAATTTCTGGCCGAAAATTATCCACGACCGGCTGCCGATACTGCGCTGCTGGCTCGCGTCAGCGAAGGCCGAATAGGTCAAGCAACTGCATTCGACCTGTCGGTTTACCGCCAGGAGCGACGCACGTTGATTGAATTGCTGGAACTGATTTCCAAAGGCAACGACCGAGTTCGATTGCTGAAAGCTGCCGAGTACATAGGAAAAAAAGAACGCGACGAATTTGAGAAAGAACTCAATCTGCTGGCTTCGCTGCTGCGCGATATTTTTTTGCTTGCTGGTGGGGTCTCACACAACCAGATCGTCAACATTGATGTCGCGGATCGTTTGCAGCAGCTTGCCGAAAAAACAGGGCTGCAACGAGTAGCCGTTTGGAGTGAAAAGATCGGCGAAGTTCGCAGATACCTGCGCGTCAACATCAACCGGCAGGTGGCGATGGAAGCGGCTTTGCTAGGTTTGGCCGAAGCCAGATGACGAAAAGAACAGACTTACGGGAGAGCGCCAGTGCAAAAACACTTAGACGATTTCATGAAGCATTTGAAGTACGAGCGAAATTCTTCTCCGCACACGCTGCGGAATTACGAAAGCGACTTGGTCCAGTTTTACGATTACCTTGCGCCGCCGGATGAAGACGGCAAACGGCGCTCGGTCAATGTGCGCGACATAGACCATCTGACGATCCGCGAATACATGGCCTCGCTTTACGAGAAGAAGAAAAAGAAAAGCTCGATTCACCGCAAAGTCGCCAGTCTGCGAACCTTCTTCCGTTACCTGTGTCGCGAAGGCGTGATGGAATTGAACCCTGCCAAGCTCGTAGCCACTCCGCGCGTCGAACGCACGTTGCCCAATCACCTGACAATCGAACAGATGATTCGTTTCATCGAAACACCAGACGTTGAAACTTTGCTGGGCAAACGAGACCGTTCAATGTTGGAATTGCTATACGCCAGCGGCTTGCGCGTGTCTGAAATGGTCGGCCTGAACCTGACCGACGTTGATTTCACCAACCAAACAGTCAGGGTCAAAGGCAAAGGCCGAAAAGAGCGCATAGTTCCTTTCGGCAATCATGCTCTGAAAGCTTTGCAGGATTATCTGGCAGTGCGTGGCGAACTGTTGATCGAAGCCGATCCTGACAAAGCTGATCCGACAGCCTTGTTTTTCAATTATCAGGGGACTCGAATTACTACGCGGTCAGTGGGCAGGATGGTAGATAAATACGTCAAAATGTGCGCCGACGTTCATCACATCAGCCCGCACAGTTTACGGCATTCGTTTGCAACGCACTTGCTGGATGCGGGAGCCGATTTGAGAGCAATTCAGGAGATGCTTGGCCACGCGCGACTTTCGACTACGCAACAGTACACGCACGTTTCAACTGATAAGCTGATGGAAGTTTATGACAAGGCTCATCCGAAGGCTTGAACGGAATCTGGTAAGCAGTCTTGGCTGGAAAAGAAATAGGCGCGACAGCCGTGGGATTGCCTGTCGCGCCTGATAAGTGCGGTTATCTTCCTCACCGATGATAACCGCTGACACCGTCAGTGGAGTTAACCACTTGGTATCTCGTTGCCCCACCTAAGCTAGAGCAACCACAGTGCCACAACTCTTTACTGCCTTAAGAAACTCAGAAAACCCAATGAAAACCCAGCTTTCGATGATTTCAAAAATCATCTGTGAAAAACTCTGTTGCCATTTTGGGTAATAGTTACTTGGTTTTGACTGAAATCCTATGAAAATTTTGCGAAGGTAGAGTGAATTTTACTATTCCGCATCAATCAAACCGTGATCTCGCATTTTGCCAGCAAGTTCATTGGCAAAACTTTCAGCCTCATCTTCTTCAATCAACTCGTGCTTGATTGGCATCTTGTGCAACAAATTCTTGGCTTTGATGTAATTTTTCAGGTTATCGGCAGACTTGGGTTTGCCCAGTAACAAATACAGCGTTCCCAAGTCACTTCGCCCTTGAAGTGCAGTGCCAAGTCCAAGCAACTTTGTTGCTCTGCTCTGAATAGAATCTGCCCTTACATAATCCAGCGAAACAGGCTCCAACACATGCCATTTTTCGTTTTTGAAAGCGTGATCAAATTTCAATTCAAAGTCTTCTACCGTCGGTTTCCAAGGTCTTAGTTTACTACTCACTTTATGACTGACTAATGGCCTATGGTAGATATTTACCCACACTTCGTCGTCTGTTCGACGTTCACTTTTTTGAAATTCGTATTGAGATGAAACCATCCGCTGGAAGATTTCATCCAGCGCGACAACAGGGTCATCAGTTATTCCTGCCAATACAGGACCAGTTTGAAAACTCATTCCCTCGTCAGAAATTATCTCGGAAATAATCCCGCCGACATCCTGCCACTGTTGCATTGGTATCAGTAATATCGAATTGCTTCTGTAGCTAAGCTTATCTATCTCTGTTGAAATTTGAGTTAATGCACGCTTGTAATGTTCTCCATCGAATTTAGCAAAGGTATTCGACAGCCGTTCAAAGCGCATTTCAAATTTGGATCCAATAAATGGAGCCGTCGCAGCATAAAGCACAACTCCAACATTTAACGATTCGCCCACCGCAGAATCGTGAACATATTTGACTACGCTATAAGTGTAAGTGATGCGCTTCATATCAAACTCCTTTGTAACTCGATCTCGAATTCATCTGCATGTGCTGCAACTGCCAGCAAATGCTCACGAATCTCGGAATAATGAGCCAGCCAGTCATGAGGTAAAAGCGACGCCCAACCATCCAACGTTTCACTTCGCAGAACCTTTAGTCTTTCAATCAGAGGTTGCCAATCGGGTGCCTTGTTTTTCAATGCGGAATGGAAAAGATGGCGACAACCTATCCCAGTTTGAGACACCTGCCACGCATCAACCTTCCCAATTGAAAACAGGAAGCTGAAGCACATTTCAAAATCGAAAGCCAAATAACTCTTCCCGCGAGTTGATGCACAGTTTGGTTTTTCAGGCCTTCGATCAGGGTTTTGTGTCAATAGGTCAAACCCAAATATCAGAGTTGCTCTGGAAAATTCTTCCGGAGATTGTGAGGCACCAGGAATAACAGATATGGTACCTCCGCTGATAAACTCGCACCCGGCCCCTAAGCCCGGTTGCAAGTTGATGCCGCATTTTTCGACATATGGCTGTACAGCGGCAACGAACTCCTGGCTCAGATTGACCAATGCTGGTTGTGGAGTAGCAATGCCGAGTTCACGAGCCAGCAAGTTTCCAATTATTTCGCATAAAAGGCTAGCTTTAGTAACGCTCGGATTGCCCGACGTCTTAACAACCATGAGGCGACGGTTTGTCACATTGACTTCCGGTTCAGTTACTTCTTCAGCTCCGGCAGAGGGAAGATACTCGCATTCGATTATAAGCGGCTTGGTACGCCCGTTACCCATAATCTTCTCGTAGCGAACAGCTTCCCAAGTTTGCAGCATTCACCATCTCCCTAGCATTTTGTGGGCTAAACGAACTGCGTCGGTCTTTACTATCACTCACTTCTTGCTGATGCGATATAGCTTTGTCGCCGTGCGAATAATCAAACTGCCTTTGGCAATCGCCGGAGTCGCCATGCACATTTCATCCAGCGAGTTTTTGCCAACCAGTTTGTATTCGTTGCCAGCCTGAATGACGAAGGTGTCGCCGTCTTCGCTTAAGGCGAAAATCTTGCCGTTGTAAGCCCACGGCGAAGAAGTAAAAGCTCCAGCCGCAGGATCAATTCGCTGCTTGCCGTAAACTTCCTTGCCGGTTTTGGCGTCGTGCGCGGTGAAAAAGCCCCGATCAAGCAAGGTGTAATACAGGTCGCCGTAAACAATTGGCGAAGGGTTGTAAGGGCCAGCTTGACGTTGATACCAGGCGATGAATTGATTGCTGGTTTCGCCTTCTTTCAGGGAAATGTCGCCCGAAGCTCCGGGTTTGATCGCGTAAACCGGACGATGCTGGTCGCCAACGTAACCCGACGCGATGTACAGCAAACCGTGTTTGGAAAACGGAACCGGAATAGCGATGGACGACATGCCTTTGAACTCCCACAACGTTTTGCCATCCAGGTCATAAGAGCGAACGACTTTTGTTCCTGAAACAATCAACTCCGTACGTTGGCCACTTTCCCAGATGTACGGCGTAGCCCAATTCGTCCCGACTTCGCGGTCAACTTTCCAGATTTGCTTGCCGGTCTTTTTGTCCAGCGCCAGCAAGACAGATTGTTCGTCGTTGTCGTTGACGATGTAAATGCGGTCTTTGTAAACCACTGGCGAAGCTGCGGTTCCCCATCCGAAGCGAGTCTTTTTCGGCTCTAACATCTGTTTCCACAGCAGCGTGCCCTTCATATCAAAGACGAACAGCCCGACGTTGCCGAAGTAAGCGTACACACGCTCGCCATCAGTCACCGGTGTTTCCGAAGCAAAACTGTTTTTCAAATGCCGAGAAGATTTCGGTATGCCTTTATAAACTTCGCGTTCCCACATGACTTTGCCGGTTTGAAAGTTCACGGCGTAAACCATCCAGCGATGTTCCGCCGGTGGTGTCGGGCGTTCTCCACCGAAGTACAAACCTTTCTTCGGCGGTTCAGTGTCGCCAGAGTTGATTACCGAAGTCAGAAAGAC
>JAGNMH010000404.1 GCA_017991275.1 Acidobacteriota bacterium | reverse complement strand
GGTAACGGCGGATAGGGAAATCGTTATCATCAACCGGCGAGGTTCGGAAGACGTCGCTTTGGTGGCGGCTTCGGAGCTTTCCAGCTTGCTGGAGACGGCTCATCTGCTGCGGTCGCCGAAAAATGCTCAACGGCTTTTGAAAGCGTTGCATCGTGCCCAGGCGCAGACTTTGAAACCACAACCATTGGACGAATTCAGGCGCGAGATAGGTTTGGATGAAGAAAAAGGAAAGTAAGCCAAAGAAGACGCGCGAAGCCGTCTTTCATCCTGAGTTTCGGGAAGATTTGCGGCATTGGGTCGAAGTTGACCGTAAAGTTGCGTTGCGCGCGCTCGACATTGTCGAAGACGTGATGCGCGATCCATTTGATGGAATCGGCAAGCCTGAGCCTTTGAAATATCTCGCGGCAAACACCTGGTCACGACGGCTGACGCAGGAACATCGAATCGTTTATCTGGTCAGCGAAAGCCGAATAGACTTTCTTCAAGCACGTTTCCATTACTGACGCCGTGAATTTACCCAGCCCAGGTCATGAGATACAAAGACATCATCACAATCGAACCCGGCAAACGAGGCGGCAAGCCCTGCATTCGCGGAATGCGAATCACGGTTTATGACGTGTTGGGATACTTGGCTTCGGGAATGACAAATGAAGAAATCCTTGATGACTTCCCGTACCTGACCGAAGAAGACATCCGCGCTTGTCTGAGCTACGCTGCAGATCGGGAAAAGAGCTTGATGGTTGTGATGGCGTGAGTCTGAAGCGGCCATGCCGCTTGATGTGCAGAAGTGCTATTCACTTCCGGTAAAAGGTTTAAGAATCACCGGGCTACGCCCAACGGTTACGGGCGTGGCCCGAAAGAAAGCAGCAGGCTTTCGGCACGCGAATTTTTAGAGCGCACGCTGTGATTGTTGGCACTAGGCTCCGATGTCGGTAACTTCTCCGATTTTTGCATCGGGCAATGCCTTGATGATTTCAGGGGCAAGTGGTTGGAGGTCGGCAAGCTTGTTTGATTTCGCATGAAGCACAATAACTGCGATGTTGAACTTGGGCAGGTTTTGTTGGAAAGAGAGGTTGCGATCAACAGTGATGAAGACGTCGAACTCCTGCTCGGCTAGCGCAAGCAGCTTGCCATTCTTGATGCCCGCCCAGCCCATTTGCGGAGCCGTTCTGACAAAATGCCCAACAAGCTCTCTGGCAAGCCGACGGTCAATGCATTCGTCAAGCAGCAATTTCATAGTAGTTCGCTTGGGCTAGAAACGCCGCTTTGGCTGATTCCAGGAATGCAACGATCTGTTCCCGGCTGACGGTCGGGAAACCATCGAGGAAGTCTTCGATGGTCTCGCCGCCTTCCAGATAATCAAGCAGCGTTTGAACAGGAACTCTGGTTCCAGCAAAGACCGGAGTTCCTCCCATAACATCAGGCGACACGCTGACAATTTCATTCTTCATAAACGGAAGTATTGAAAAGCAGGATGCCAAAATCAAGCTCGCGACGAGCAATTACCTGCCGCCATCAATTCCCAAAACTTCACCAGTGATAAAACTTGCTTCATCGGAAGACAGAAACGCGACGAGTTCGGCGACTTCTTCGGGGCCGCCTGCGCGTTGGAGAGGTGTCGTTGCTATCGCTTGTTGCAGAAATTCGGGGCGCGAAAACTGGTCGTGGATCGGAGTCATAATGACTCCGGGCGAAACGGCGTTGACCGTGATGTTGTATTGGCCGAGTTCTTTCGCCAGGCCTTTGGTGAAAGTGTTGACGGCTCCTTTGGCGGCGGCATAGGGCAGCGAAGTCGCCATTCCGCCGAACTCCACCGCGCCAGAAGAGATGTTGATGATGCGGCCTCGGCGCTTTTCTTTCAGGTATGGAATGACGGCTTGCGAGCAGAGAAAGACGCCTTTCAGATTGACGCCCATCACCGCATCCCAAACGTCGTCGGTGCAATCTTCGATGGGAACCAGCTTGATCAAACTACCCGCGTTGTTGACCAGAATGTCTACGCCGCCGAAGTTGTCCACGGCTTCGCCGATCATTCGCAGAACGTCTACGCGCTGGGAAACGTCGGCTTTGACGGCGATGGCGTTGCGGCGCATGGCGTGAATCAACGCGACGGTTTCCGCTGCGCCGTGTTCGTTGCGGTGGTAGTTGACAATGACGGCGGCTCCGTTGCGAGCCAGCGCCAGCGCGGTTGAAGCTCCGATGCCGGAACTTGCTCCGGTGACGAGTGCGACTTTTCCTCTGAGATCAAACTGGGCTGCCATAGTTTTATACCTGACTGAAATTTGCTACTTGCACGAGTTGCTTGCAGGCGTAGCTTTCCGGTTTGGCCAGAATTTGATCGAGTTTTTCCAAAGTTTCACCAGTGAAGTAGCTTTGGCCGCAGTTCGAGCAAATCATCGTTGCTACGTTTTCCACAACAACCATGTTGTCGCCGTGTCCGAAAGTCTGGTTAAGTAAAACTTGCCGAGCAGTTTGTTTGCTGCAATAGGCGCAGACCTTTTGCTCTGAAGATGATGTTTGCTGTTTGAGCTTTGTGATTGGTTTCATAACTGCCACACGCGATAAACAGTGATAACCACTGTGTCTTCAGTTCCGAGTTTGGCGGCGACGTGAATGAAATCTTCCACGTCGTTTGATGGTCCTTCGACCAGATATTTGAACTCGGCGAAATCTTCATCCCATTGTCGTTCGACGATCCGGCCTTTGAGCAGACAGTTTTTCACGTCGGAAGCCAGCAGTCCATCGTTAAACATTTCCTGCCGCCCGTGAACTGTGATGATTAGCCTGCCGCGCCGAACACGGGCACGCATTTCGTAAAGAATCTTTTCGTACATCCCAGCACCCTCCTGCCTATTTCAACTCAACTCACGTTCTCGCCCGAATAGTATTTTCGCTCTTTCAGTTTCTCCGGCAGACAAATCATATCCGTTTTCGCGTCTTCGAAATCGTGAGCGTATTTGTAATCCTTGCCGTAACCCAGGCCTTTCATCAAACCGGTCGGAGCATTTCGCAGATGCAGCGGAACCGGCTCAGCCTGCGTAGCGCGGGCATCTGCGGCGGCAGTTTCATAAGCCATGGCGATCTTGTTCGATTTGGGAGCGCGCGCCAGATAAATCGCAGCTTCGGCCAGAGCGTATTTTGCTTCGGGCATACCGATTAAGTGAGTGGCCTGTTGTGCGGCGACTGCGATGACCAAAGCTTGCGGGTCGGCCAGGCCAATGTCTTCCGAAGCGTGATGGACGATGCGGCGAGCGATGTACATCGGGTCTTCGCCGCCTTCGATCATTCGCGCCAGCCAGTAAACTGTCGCGTCGGCGTCGGAGTTGCGAATGGATTTGATGAAGGCCGAAATCAGGTTGTAATGCTGTTCGCCGGTTTTGTCGTACAGCGCCGAAGCTCGTTGCAACGATTCCTGCAAATCTTCTTCGGTAATCGTGCGGCGATTTTCGGCGTCATCTTGCACGGATGGTTTGGATGATAAAGCTGCTAACTCCAAAGTGTTCAACGCTGTGCGAGCGTCTCCGCCGGTGAAGCTGGCCAGCTTTCGCAATTGATCTTCGGTGATTTCGGCGTTCAATTTGCCAAGTCCGCGTTCGTTGTCGGTCAAGGCTTGTTGCAGGATTCGCAGGATTTCGTCTTCGGTCAACTGGTTCAGCACGAAGACTTTCAGCCGTGAAAGCAGCGCCGAATTGATTTCAAACGAAGGGTTTTCGGTCGTGGCTCCGATCAAGATGATCGTGCCGTTTTCGACATAAGGCAGAAAGGCGTCTTGCTGAGCGCGATTGAAGCGGTGAATTTCGTCTACGAACAACACCGTCCGGCGACCAAGTTTGGTTTTCAACTCGGCGGCCTCGGCCATGACCTGTTTGATTTCCTTGATGCCGGAAGTGACTGCGCTGAAAGGAACAAAGTCCGAAGCCGTCCGCTGAGCGATGATTCGCGCCAGAGTCGTTTTGCCTGTGCCGGGCGGCCCCCAAAACACCAGCGAAGTCAGCCGATCTTCTTCGATCAACCGCCGCAGCAATTTACCGCCAGCCAGCAAATGCTCCTGTCCGGCGAACTCTTCCAGCGTGCGCGGGCGCATGCGTTCGGCCAGCGGAGCGGTCGGGTCAGCAGTATCTTTGGCGCGTGCTTTTGGCGGCGCTTCCATGTCAGGGAAGAGGCTTGTTTCAGATTTGCTGCTTAGCATAACCGCAGAATAGAGCGAAGTTGCGCGAACTGTCCAGTTTGCGGTTTTCCTTAAGCAGGCACTGCCGCTTGCTTACGCGCGCGGTACCGCACCTATTGCAAGCCGCCGATCCGCAAACTGGACAGTTCGCTCAACTTCGGTTCAAATCTCTTTTCCTGATTTCGGCGGTTCGTAAATTTATCTGAGGTATCGGGCTATGTTAGCGGGCGAAAGTTTGTTGAATGTTCATTTTGCCGATGCATATCGGCAGATTACTCGGCGTATTGATCTGCCGGAAATTCACATCACGTTTTACAAATTTGCTGGGTTGAACCACACGATCCGGCTGCGGAATCATCGCGTTTATGTGCGGCTTTCGGAAATTGTGCGCGATGCTCCGCCGCCGGTTCATCGCGCTTTGGCCTTCATCCTGATCGGAAAACTTTTCAATAAACGAATCGGCCCTGAGTATCAAAACCTTTATCGGCAATACACTTACCGTCCAGACGTTCAGCGAGCCTCTGACCTGGCCAAGCAAAAGCATGGTCGAAAATTCGTCAGTAGCGCTGTCGGGCGCGAATTCAATTTGGATCAGATGTTTGCGCGGTTAAATCGCCGGTATTTCAACGCGGAGCTTCCGGCGGTGACTCTGACCTGGAGCGCCAGGAAGTCCAAACGGATTTTGGGCCATCACGATTACGTTCACGAAACGATCGTCATCAGTCGTTTACTGGACAGCAATAAGGTTCCAGAGCATCTGGTCGAATTCGTGCTCTATCACGAGATGCTGCACATAAAACATCAGCCGAAGATCGTTAACGGTCGCCGCATTTATCACTCTGCGGCTTTTCGAGCCGACGAACGGCGCTTTGAACATTACGAAGCGGCTCAAACGGCGCTGGAAAAACTGACTACGAAAAAGTAATGGGTGCTGAGGACTGGGTGCTGAGAAAGCGGAACCCAGTCCTCAGCACTTAGTGCTCATTACTCAACCAAAAATGCACATTGGAATTGACGCTCACGCCATTGGCGCGCAACAGGGCGGAAACGAAACTTACATTCGCGGACTGATTCGGGCGTTGGCGGAAATTGACGACCGGAACCGCTACACGATTTATCTGGCCGAAGCCCTGGCGGCTGAAGAATGGCGCGAAGGTTTTGCTCGAAGTTACTCAAACTTTGAGATTCGCTTGTTGCCCAAACCCACGCCGTTGGTTCGAGTTCCCTTGTTTCTGACTTATGAGTTGAAACGGCGGCCACCTCATTCCCAAATTGATGTTTTGCATGTTCAGTACACCGCGCCGCCGTTTTGCCGAGTGCCAGTGGTGGCGACAATTCACGATCTGGCGTTTGAGCACATGCCGGAAACTTTCACTCGGCGAGGTTCGTTTCAGTTGAAACTGACGGTCCGACGCACGGCTCAAAGAGCCGTGCGAATCGCCACGGTTTCGGAGTTTTCGCGGCAGGATTTGCTGCGGACTTACCAACTCCCG
>JAGNMH010000405.1 GCA_017991275.1 Acidobacteriota bacterium | reverse complement strand
TCTCTGATTTGCGCAGCCTGATAAGGTAATAGCGGATTTCCCCTTCTTTGCAGAACGGTTTGCACAAACAGTAAATTGCAATCAGGCGCGACCACGTTTGACTACACGCATCCCCTAACCCCACAAATCAGAGCTGAAGCAAAGATATGATTACCCCTATTGAAAGAAAGCTACTCTCGTACTTAGGCGTCATACTAATTGTGCTGATTACTTTGGTCTGCCTGGTTTATCTGGGCGTGCGCACCATGACCAAAGCAGGCAGTGAGGTGACGCATACGTTGCAGGTAAAAGAGGAGATCGCCGAACTATCCGCCGAAATCAATCATGCGGCCGAGCAGGCACGAGAATACCTGCTGACTGGCAATCAGCAGTCGGTTGAGACTTTCAACGTCCTGAAACAACAATTGCCGCTACAGATTCAACGGATTAAGGAATTGACCGTAGACAACGCCGCTCAACAGGAACGCCTGGCTCAAGTGCAAAACCTGATCGAGCAGCGGATGAGTCTGAATGATCAAATGATACGCGCCAGACAGCGCGACGATTATGAAACATTTCGTCCCATATTATTCGGAGCCCCACTGGCGCAAGTTCGCGTGCGAATCACACAAACCATTCACGAAATGGACAAGGTGGAAGAGCAGCTATATTCGGAGCGAATCGCCAAACAAACATCCAAAGCGCGACTGGCTGCGGCTGTGGCCGTCATCAGCACTCTGATTGCAGCGGCATTGTTGGTTGTGACGGGCGTCAGCTTGCGCCGTGAAATCGCCAGGCATCTGGCTGGCGAAGAAAAGCTGCGGGAGCGCGAACAACAGTTGCGGCTGGCTCTTGGCGCTTCAAAAGCCGGGTTGTGGTTTTGGGACCTGACAACCAAGGAAGTCGCCTGGTCGGACGAAAACTATGCTGTTTTCGGAATTGCCCCCGGCAGTTGTGTGCCAAGTTATGATCTGTGGTCGGGTTTTTTGTACAGCGAAGACCGTGAGCGCGTTGAACGAGAACTGGAGACGGCGCTGGCGGAACACAAAGAATTCAAAACCGAACACCGCATCGTTTGGCCTGATGGCGAAGTGCGTCGCATTCTGGTCAGGGGAACAACCATTTTTGACTCTAAAGGCCAGCCGGTCAGCATGAGCGGAATTGATCTGGATGTGACGGAATTCCGACGGACGGAAGAATCACTTTATGAAAGCGAAGAGCGTTTCAGACAGATTGCTGAAAACATTGACGCCGTTTTGTGGATTCGCAACTTCGCCAGTGGGAAGCTGGAATTTTTCAGCTCCGGCAGCGAACGGTTGTGGGGCATTCCGGCGGAAAAATTGATGACTGGTTCAGCTCAGTGGTTTGAGTACATTCACCCCGACGATCGCGCCGAAGCGAGAGCATTGATGCAGGAACAAATAACCACTGACAGTCTTGATATGGAATATCGTATCGTCACGCCGGAAGGCCGCATGCGTTGGGTGCGTGATCGAGCCTTTGCCGTCAAAGACCGCGCAGGCGTCACACGTCGCATCGTCGGTTTTTCAGTGGACACCACAGAACGCAAACAAGCCGAAGAAATCAAAGCGGCTTTGCTGGCCCGCGAACAGGAAGCGCGTGCTCAGGCTGAAACGGCAAATCGCACAAAAGATGAATTTCTGGCCATTGTGTCTCATGAATTGCGATCGCCGCTGAACGCCATGCTGGGTTGGGCGAGAGTTCTGCGAAGCGAAGGCGTTGATCAGGAAACCCACGACCACGCGATTCAAGTAATCGAGCAAAGTGCCGAAATGCAATCGCGGTTAATCGAAGACCTGCTTGATTCGGCCAGAATCGCTTCGGGAAAACTTCGCATCGAATCCAGGGCTGTCAATCTGCTGCCCGCAATAAAATCCGCAATTGACACTGTTTTCCAGGAAGCGGAGCGTAAAGGCATTCTGATCGAAACCGAACTGGATGCCGAAACTGACAGGGTCAATGGCGACGCCGAACGTTTGCAACAAATCGTCTGGAATTTGCTGGCCAATGCCGTGAAGTTCACTCCGTCAGGCGGAAAAGTCTTCGTCGGGCTGAAACGTGAAACTCCGTGGGCGACGATCACCGTGCGCGACACCGGACTCGGCATTAAAGCGAATGATCTGCCTCACATTTTTGACCGCTTTCAGCAGGCGGATAGTTCCAACACGCGCCGGGCGGGCGGTCTGGGTTTGGGCTTGGCGTTGGTGAAAAATCTGGTCGAACTTCACAACGGCACAATCACAGCCTCAAGCGACGGCGAAAATCTGGGTTCCATTTTTACCGTAAGATTGCCTTTGCAAACAGCAACCATCACAAAGCCGGAAATCGAAGTTATTTCCAAAGGATTGAGCGGACCGCTCAGCTTCCCACCGGTGCTTGGCGGATTGCACATTTTGGCAGTTGATGACGAAGCCCCAGTACGCGATTTGGTGGCGACTTTGCTGAAAAAATACGGCGCGACTGTAACTTCGGCTGCTTCAACCACGGAGGCCATGGCTTTGCTGACCGCGAACGAAAACGCCGAACAATTCGACCTGCTGGTGTCAGACATAGGCATGCCAGGCGAAAACGGTTACACGCTGATGCGGCGCATACGCCAATTGCCAGTGCCTCTCGGTCAAATTCCCGCCGTCGCATTGACTGCTTTTGGACGTTCAGAAGATCGCATCAGCGCTCTCGAAGCCGGGTTTCAAATGCACGTTCCGAAACCTGTTGAACCAACTGAATTGATGATGGTAATTGCCAGCCTGACCGGCAGGACGACCAATTCACCTCAAGGATAAACCACGTCAGAGTAAAGGCATGGTGTTCAGCTTGCGCTTTGCCAAAAGGAGCTTTTTGTTATGACCAAAGCCAGAATTCTGGTGATTGACGATGACACAAACGTGTTGGATTTGACGCAGTTTCACCTGCTCAAGCAAGGCTTTGAAGTCGTGACGGCTGACAATGGTTCCGCAGGCATCAACTTATTATCCGCGCAATCTTTTGACGTGGTTTTGACGGACATGCGACTGCCCGATATGGATGGAATTGATCTGGTGCGACAGGGCAAAGATATTGCCAAGGACACCGAGATCATCGTCATCACCGGTTTCAGTTCCATCGGCACCGCCGTCGAAGCGACCAAAGCCGGGGCCTACCAGTTCGTTGAAAAGCCGATCAATTACGACAAATTGTTGTTGATGGTGCGACAGGCCATCGAGCGCCGCGAACAGTTGCGGGAGTTGAAACGACTGCGCGACCGTGATCAGCTTAATTCTTGTGGAAAGATCATAGGTTCCAGCCGCGCCATGCAAAACATTTACGCGATCATCGAAAGCGTCGCCGCATCTGACGCCAACGTGCTGATCGTTGGCGAATCCGGCACTGGCAAAGAGTTGGTCGCAAGCGCAGTTCATGAACGCAGCCTGCGCGCCAGAAAGCCTTTCGTCAAAATTAACTGCGCCGCCTTGCCCAAAGAGTTGATCGAATCCGAATTGTTCGGACACACGAAAGGCGCTTTTACCGGCGCGGCACGTGACAAGGAAGGCTTAATTGCGCAAGCACGCGGCGGCAGTTTGTTGATGGACGAAATCGGCGAAATGCCTTTGGAGTTGCAACCGAAATTGCTGCGCGTTTTACAGGAGCGCGTTTACACGCCGGTTGGAAGCGACAAGCCTCTGGCTTCGGATTTCCGGCTGATTTGCGCGACCAACCGCAATCCGCTGGACGCCATACGCGAAGGTTTGCTGCGCGAAGATTTGTATTACCGCATCAACACCATCGAAATTCATGTGCCGCCTTTGCGCGAACGATCCGAAGATGTGCAGCGCCTGGCAGAACATTTCCTGGATGTGTTTTCTGAAAAATACGAGCGACCGGCGAAATCACTCTCGCGGGAAGCATACGAACGACTTTTTGCTTATGGCTGGCCCGGCAATGTCCGCGAATTGCAAAACGTGATGGAGCGCGCAGTGTTGATGACGAAAGACGAAGTCATCGAAGCCGGCGTCTTGCCAATGACAACCATTGCCGCGCCGCAAACTGCATCTGTGGCAACACAAACCCTCACTGAACAGAGATCACAGCCAATAGCTGCTGCTCCGGCAATGGCTTCGGACGACAAAACGAACGACGCCGATTTCGACGAATTGTGCCGTTTGCTGGTCAATGGGTTGCCGACTCCCGGGCCGGGCGAAGATGCTCAAAACATTTTCGAGCGACTGGAAGGCAGCATTGTCCAGGGAGCGCTTTCCCGCACCAAAGGCAACAAACAGGCAGCCGCCAATTTACTCGGCCTGTATCGCCCACGCCTTTACAGCATTATCAAAAAACATCATTTGCTGGACGGCGATGACGCCTGACAAAAACAGTAAGCGCCAGAGCGATTCGTCACTCTGGCGCTTTAATTTTGGAAAAGAGTTTGTTGGGAATCCGCTGTTTTCCGACTTCTTTTGTTAGGCCACGCCTTTGGTTTGCGGCTCGGCAAACAGTGCTGCGAAGGCTTGATAGGCGGATGCTTGCTCTGACTGCCGCTGCTTGACCCAGGAACGAGCGGTGGCAAAAGCCTGTCTGGTAGAGGCGATAGGCGCAACCTTTTCCCGTTTTCGCTTTTTGCCTTGAGCAATAATTTCGTGGCGTTTGACCAATTTTGCACTTTGCATAACTCCTCCTCTTTAAGTTGCGGTTTTGTGAAAGGAAAGACGGACTGGCTTCAATAAGCCTGTTTGATCGAGCGGTACGCGGCCAGAAAAGTCAGCGCCCCAAACATGGAAACCACCAAACTGTAGCTGTTGACCGATGTCCAGGTGGTCGTGCCGAAAAGCATAAACAATACGCCTCCGACCACTGCGCCTGTCACAGCCAGCAGCAATTGGCGTGCGGCCTGTTCAGTGTTACGCGGCCCAAACAACCAATGCCAAATCAGCGCCAGGCTCATCCCCACAATTGTCCAGATCAAAAACAACATGGCATTTCAACTTCGCTTTTTTCAAAGCATTCAAGCTCCTCAACTAATTTCATTGAATCTCAGGCTTCATAAAAAACGCGGACGGGCTGCAAGCTTTCACTTGAAGCCCGTCGCGCTTAAGTGGTCGGATTTAGAATTCAGCCTTGCGAGCGGAATAGCGTCCCAAGGTATTTGGAAAAGCAGTAACCACTTCAGGCGCGGTCACCTTGTTATCCTGCAACACTTCCTTGGCGGTAATGCCCTTGCCGTAAACATCGTGCATATCATCCTTGTCCGGTTTAATCACGACGCCTTTCAATTCCAATCCGGCAAACAATCCTTTGCTGCGCGAATAGGAAAGAATTTGCGCGTCCATCTTCAGATCAGTCGAAGCGCCAGCCTGCCGCCCGACAGGCCCCGCGGCGACTGAAGCATCAGCGCCAAGCGTGAAATCATTGGACAACAAACTTTGCATGCCACCTTTGTTCATAAACAACAGCACGAAGTCCGTGGCCTGCGCGCCAATCTGCAATCCGAAGCTGCCGCCGCCTAAATTGAAATAAGCTGGCGCACTCCAACCTGATGACGTGCGGCAACTGGCAACTCCACGACCGCCCTGACCGCCAACAATGAAGCCGGCTTTAAGGACTTGCGGAAAAACGGCTACGCATTCCGCCTTGTCCAGAATCTCACGCGGAATCTCCTTATCCGGGATGTCCATGATTTCCCGAAAG
>JAGNMH010000403.1 GCA_017991275.1 Acidobacteriota bacterium | reverse complement strand
AGCCGTTGGACTTTGCCATGCCACGGTGAACTGTAACTGCCTCTAAAACCGAACATGAAGAACCAAGCTTCTGCATTTCATTCTCAAAAATTGTCGGATGTTCTTTCGTTCTGTGACCGGCAATTCATTCTAACCAATGTCCTTCAATGAGCAAAGTTAGCCAGCAGCCAACTTTATCAAATGGGTCAGAATCCAGTCGCTTTTTTTCGCGTGGTTGATACCTCTTACCGGAAAACCCCGCTTACACAAGTGCGGAGAAAAATAGACGGCCTTCAATGACGCAGTATCCAAACTAACGCCGCGATTTTTCCAACTCGCGTTTACGGGCT
This sequence comes from Acidobacteriota bacterium, assembly GCA_017991275.1. Taxonomy (GTDB): domain Bacteria; phylum Acidobacteriota; class Blastocatellia; order RBC074; family RBC074; genus RBC074. Next base: position 5,339 of record JAGNMH010000403.1, on the reverse strand, counting down.
TCAAACAAAGCCTCAACTGAAAATTTCCAAGAGGAGCAAAAGATGAATACTGTTGTTCAAAAACCTTCGGCTGCTTTTTTAGGAGCTTCGTGGATGGCGTTGCTGGTTGGCGTTGCTGCTTATCTGATCGGGTTATGGAATGCCACCATGCAACTCAATGAAAAGGGTTATTACTTCGTCATCTTGATGTACGGATTGTTTGCCGCCGTTTCGGTGCAGAAAAGTGTGCGTGATAAAGCGGAAGGCATTCCCGTCACCGCAATTTACTTTGGGTTGTCGTGGGTTTCGGTTTTGCTCGCGGTGCTGTTGTTGGTCGTTGGGCTTTGGAAAGCCACGCTTGGGCTGAGCGAAAAAGGATTCTTCGGCATGTCTTTTGTGCTCAGTTTGTTTGCGGTCATCGCAGTGCAAAAGAACACGCGCGATTCATCACCTGAAATGGCAATGCAATAAAAAAAACACAGGCGAGCGGGCAGGGCCGACAATCGCAAGTCGCCTGTTTGGCAAGGCAGGCAATGATGGCGGTATGTCATACCATTTTTACAGCAGACATACCGCCATAGGATGAATTACAGGTTGGGCAGTTTCATGGTTTGCAACACCACGTTGAGCGAGCGTTCGGCAATGTCGCGCGAGCGTTCGCTCCAGCCCATTTGTTCGCGGTTCTGTTCGTAATCTCGGCGAACACGCTCTTTCAATCGGTCAACGTATTCCGCCGGGTTGGGTGAATTGGCGATGGCAAAATCCAGTTCGCGGTAAGCATTGTGAATCGTCATCAGCCATTCAGAGGCTTGGTATTCGGGTGTTCCAGCTTCGTGAGTAAATTTAGCAGTTGGCATTTTTCTTTTGTAGCTCCGTGTTGGTAAATTTAAGTGGGTTAAGTTCAACTACGAATGGTCGCAAATGCTCACGAATGAAAATCACGCTACAGTTTCATCGCGGTAACTGTTGAGCTTCTTCGCCGCGCTAGCGGCGTTTGAATTTAGCCGTGGGTTTTCAACCAACGGAAGGAGAGGCATTGATTACCACGTCGCGTCAGCGACATTTGAATTCAGGCGTCGCTGACGCGACGCGAAAGCCCCCGCGCTTCCCGGCGTTGAAACGCCGGGCTAAAGTCAGCCGCCGCTACGCGGCGAAGAGTAGGCTGAGCAGTTACCATCCGTGTCCATTTGCGAGCATTCGTAGTTAAAACGTCTTGTTTGATAACTCAGTTTTGTTCCGTCAACAACGTTCGCGTCATCTGCGCGTAAGTGTCAACGGCGTTCAGCATATCCTGTTTGCGAATGTATTCGTGCGCGGTGTGGGCATCGTGGATCGAACCGGGGCCGAACAGCATGGGCGTCCCCCAATTCGTCAGACACGGAATATCCGTTCCAAATCGAACGACGCTGGTGGGAATATCAATTCCCTTCACCGTGTGAGTGTGAATCGGTGGCAACGAAAAGCCACGTTTGATTTCGGCGCGACCGGCGACAACTTCAACAATCATCCCGTAAAGCTCGTCCGGTTGAGTGATCGTGCGGAACATCAATTCCGTGGCGGCGAAATCAGCGACAACATTTGGGCGGCGGCCTCCGGTGATGGTTCCAATGTTATAAGTCGTCGGGCCAAGTTCGGCGTTTGCAGGCCAGTCCGTTTGTCGAATGTCGTTCAAAATATCCAGCAGCTTTTCAATCGCTGATTCGCCAAGCTCTGGATAAGCCGAATGCGCAGTGCGTCCTTTGGCTTCGATTACAACTCGCAAAGCGCCCTTGGTCGCAATCGCTTGTTGGCTTTCCGTAGGTTCGCCGTTGATCAGAAACTTGTTTGAATTCGGAATCGAGTTGGCGACGTTTGCGCCATCGCTGCCGTCTTCCTCGCCGACGACGTAAAGCAAGCCGATGTTCGTCAGCCCTTCATCTTTCAACCGCTGGGCAGCAAAAACCTGAGCCGCAATCACTCCTTTGGCATCGCAGGCTCCGCGACCGTAAATGTTCTGCTCGTCTTCGGTGAAACCTATGAAAGGCGGCACGGTATCCATGTGCGAAGATAGCGTGACAACAGGTTCGCCCAATCGCGCGTAAACGTTGACGCGGTCGTCGGTGACAGCTTGAGTCGTGACCTCAAATCCGGCGGCGGCCAAATAATCACGCAGCCAGCGCCCGGCGGCGCCTTCGTTCCAGGAGGTAGACTCCGTTTCCATCAACTCGCGTGTGAATTGAAAAATGTCCATAAGTTTGGGTGTGATGAGTTTGAACCGCCTCTGAAATGAGGCGCGATTATAGGCGGCGACTTTGCGAATGCCAAACCGCAAAACTCACTTCCCGGCCAACACAACGCCGCGTCCTTCCAGTTTCAAGCTGTCGGCGGCGCGTTTAATGTCGGCTTTCCTGATGGAGCGTATGGAGTCGGGCTGCGATTCAACATCGGACGGTTTGCGACCGAAGATGATTGTTCGCGCGTATTCCATTGCTCGCACCGGATGAGATTGCAGCGCGATGGCGTAACGGCCAATCGTCGCATTACGCCCGGCTTCGAAATCATCATCGGCTGGCGGAGCGGCGGCCAGTTTTTGCAATTCGGCCTGCACGGCCTCACGCGCTTTGGCTTCGTTTTCAGGCAAAGTTGCAAACCGCACATTGAACCCGCTGGAAGCCAGACGCGGTTCATGTTTGACCGTCAGCGAATCAACCAGGCCAAGTTCCGTTTGCAGCTTTTCATTCAGCTTTCCTGACGAAGCCAGCGTCGCCAGCATCATCAGCGTGAAATAATCGTCAGGCGCATTAGCGGATTGATTGGCCAACTGAGGCGGCATTGCCGAACCAAGCCTGAACCCAAGTGATTGCACCGCCAACGCGCGTTTACGCTGTTCGGTTTTTTCCAGGCCAGTACCCTCCAAAGGCGGCAAGTTGACCTTCAACACTTTATCCAGTTCACCGCGCTTCAATCCTTCGGAAAAGATTCTGGAAATCAGCGAAGAACCGTCAGTGTCTCCAACCAGCATGACCATCGGGTATTGCCGTTTGACGGTCTTGTTGTGCCATTCTTCCAGCTTCTCTTCGGTCATTGCCTTGACCGCTTCAGGCAAACCGTATCTGGTCAGACTGTACGGATGGCCAGGGTATAGCGAAGCCAGCATCAGTTCGTTGGCGCGTGCTTCGTCGTTGTCTTTGTGGCGAAGCTGGTCGGCCAGCAAAATTGTTTTTTCCCGCGCGACTTCTTCCTTGCCAAAGTAAGGCGTTTCGACAATTTCGAGCAGCAACTTGATTGCGGCTTCGGCGTTGCGCGAAAGCACATCCAGCGTGAAGCCGAACATGTCCGGCTCGTTGACGATGCGAAGCCGCCCTCCGTAACTTTCCAGTTCCAGCGCAATCAAATCGCTTTTCCTGGTCGCTGTACTTTTCATCATCGTTCGCAGCATCAACTCGGTCACGCCGTTATTGGCCTGTTCTTCGACTAGTCGCCCGCCCTGGAACAACACGCTGATTGAAATCAGCGGCAGCGATTTGTCTTCGCGCACGTAAGCCCGCGAACCGCGAAGCACCGAAAAATCTTTGATCGGCAACGGCACGGAAGCAATGACGACGTTCTGACCTTCGCTGATCTGATTGCGCTCCGCTCCCTGAGTAAAAGTTTTCAGCGCCAGAGCCGGTTTCACGTCGGCTGCGTTGATAGGCTGAACAGCCGCAGGGGCGAAAGTCACGGCCAGTTCGGCAAATTTTTCCGGCGTGAATGTTCGCGGAGTTGCAGTGAGAGGCTCGTATTCAGCAACCGTCGTTGCCGTCAGCGTTAAGTATTTTGCCGCGGCCTGTTGAACTTCCTGGGCCGTGACGGCTTTCAACCTGGCCAATTGCGAATCGAACATACGCCAATCGCCATAACGAACCTGATAACCGGCCAGCAATTCGGCTTCGTTTTCAAATTTCATCATTGAAGAGTAATGCTCGAATTCAAGCAGAGATTTGGCTCGCTGCAATTCACCTTCGCTAATGGTTTCACGGCGGAACCGCTCAATCTCTCTCAGGTATTCGGCCTCCGCGCGGTCAATGCGCCCAGGTTCAACATTGATTTGCGCGATCAACATTCCAATGTTTCCGAAATTTTGAAAACTGGCTCTGACTTCATTCGCCACGCTGAGTTTGTCACGCGAAGCCAAACCGTCGCGCAACCCCTGCTGCAAACGTGAACCGTCACCCAAACCTAAAGCAGCCGCCATAACTTCCAGTGTAGCCAATTCCTTCAACCCGTCTTTGTCAGCCTTAAAAGCAGGCGTGCGATAAGCGACGGTCACCAGGCTTTGGCCAATATCGGCCCGCGCGTTGCCATAGCGCAGCTTTTCCTGTGTGGCCTCTTCCAATGTGGACGAACTGATTGCAGATTGCGGGCTGACTATTGCGGATTGATCTGTTGATGACGGCGCAGCGGATGTTGAAGGTGTGCTCTGAGTTACGTTCGCCGGTTTCTGAACATTGCCAGTTGTCACCGGACTCGAAGCTGTTGCCGACCGTCTACCGGTTTCTTTCGTAGCTCCCCCCGACTCCCGACTACCGACTACTCCCGGCTGACTGCTAACTGCTGCCGACTGATTACCGACTCCCTCAGCTTTGAATTCGCCGAATCTCAACTGTGCTTGTCCGATGGCATTGAGCGTAAAGATGTCGCCAAAAACTGTAACCACTGTATTCGCAGGTTTATAGTGAGATTGATAAAACGCCTGAACCTGAGCGGTTGTCGCCGCAGCCAAAAAACTTTCTGAAACTGCGCTGCCGCGTTTCAACCTGTGAGTAGTGAAAGCCGCGGCAAACATTTTTTCCAGCGAAGCAGTTTCAATTCGATCCTGGGCGCGACGGCTTTCCATCAAAACTTCAGCAGCGGCTTTCTTTACCTCATCGTCTTTGAAAGCTGGATGAATCAGAACGTCGGCCAGCAGTTCAACCATTGCCGCGTAACTTTCGGTCGCGGTAATCAAAGTAAACGAAGTTTGATCGTATCCGACCTGCGAAGTCAGCAGGCCGCCAAGCCGTGCGACTTCTTTTTCAATCGCCGCGCCGTTGCGCGTTGCCGTTCCGCGCAGAATGGCTTTTTGCGTCAGCCGAGCGATGCCTGCGACTTCGTCAGATTCGTTCAAGATTCCGACTTTGACGGTGATGTTGACGGCTACCAGCGGTGAAGAATGCCTTTCTTTCGTCACTACCGTCAGCCCGTTTCTGAGCGCAAACCGCGAAGTTATAGGGTTGTTTGGGTCCTGATCCTGACGAACCAACTTGCCGCCTTCTGGAATGCCCAGCACAGTGGTCAAAGGCACATTCGGTTTAGGTGTAGGTTTGGGTGTCGGAGTTGGAGTCGTCCGCCCACGACCGCTC
>JAGNMH010000402.1 GCA_017991275.1 Acidobacteriota bacterium | reverse complement strand
GCCTTTGTAGTCAATGTTCAGGTCATCCATCATTAACGGCGCGCATCGAGGCAGGAAGTAGTCGGTGTAAAAACCTACGGCCATTGTGATTTCGTGACGGAAACCCGACATAACTCGCGCCACATCGCGTTCGACAGCCCGCCACTCATTCAAAGGCAGAATCAGGTCTTCGCCCATGTTGTGTTCGGTCGGATTCTGATGACCAAAGACCTGCCGTTTAACCTTCAAATGCGAACCGAGCAAGGCAAACTGGTCTATTTCATGACGGTTGGCCTTGTTGAGCGTGGTTATCAATGAAGGTTCAATGCCCACGGCCTGGCACATTGCCACGGCGGTGATGACTTCCTTGTACGAACCTTTGCCGCGAATTTTGTCGTGCGTCGCCTCAGTTGCGCCATCCAGACTGAAGCTGATTCCAGCCAGTTTAGCTTTACGATTGGGCACGCTGACAGCCTTTAACGTTTTCTGGAAGTTTCTGGCGTTGGTCAGAAAGTGGTACGTCAGGCCATGTTTGGCAATTATGTCCAGGCATTCGCCGAAACGCGGGTGCATTGGCGGTTCGCCGCCGGTGATGGCTATGTGGTTGTAACCGAGCGGCTTGCCTTCGAGCAGAATTTTTTCCAGCAACTCAGGCGGCAGAAAAAGGTCTTTGTTGTTTTCGGCTTCGCCGCGATAAATGCTGCGAAAACAGTGAGTACAATCCAGATTGCAAACGTTATTTAATTCGATTCCGATGCGTGGCATAAAAGCGGACTTCCCCAGAAAGAATCTTGTGAGTAGTTAGGTGTCAGGATAGACGCTGCGTATTATTTTGAAAGGGCATGCGAGTTTCCAGCAGCGAGTGCGGATTCTACAATGCGAACCCGGCAAAAGCGAACGCGAAGCCAACGTGTTTTTAAGATGATTTAAGTGGTTAATCGCTCGTCAGGTTATTGCGGCATTTCGTAACGTTAGGCTATGATGGCGCGCCTTGCGGCGGACGGATTCCCGAATTTTCCGCCGCCTCAAACTCACAAATGACCGCGTGTGCCGGTCGAGATTAAATTTGATTCGAAGAGAGCAACCGCACTTTTTAGGGCGGCATCACAGAAACCGACGAGCTGCGACGGAGTTCTTTAAGCATATCTTCTAACGCCGCGCCGCCAATCCTTAATGAATCTGTGATGCCTGACTCCGGGAGTAACCGAACAGCGTGACAGCGAATGGGATAAATAACGCCAAGTCGGATTTTGACTTGGCTCAGGCGTCATCGCGTGGAGACATCAAAGCTTTTGAGACGCTTTACGAGCGTCACAATCGTCGCGTTTACAGCTTATGTTTACGTATGCTGGCCAACGCAACCGAAGCTGAAGACCTGACGCAGGAAGTCTTCATCCAGCTTTTTCGCAAGATCGGCAGCTTTCGTGGTGAATCCGCCTTCACAACCTGGTTACACCGTATGACGGTCAATCATGTTTTGATGCATTTTCGCAAACGCGGAGTGAAGTACGAAAAGACGACCGAAGAAGGCGAAATTGGCGATTTGCAGGACATTAGACAATCGGTCACGGAACGTCCGCGCCACGTTGACAGATTGTCGCTGGACAAGGCTATTAAGGAACTGCCACGTGGTTACCGAACGGTTTTTGTTCTGCACGATGTCGAAGGCTTCGAGCACGAGGAAATTGCCAAAATGCTCGGAGTCAGTGTGGGAACTTCGAAATCGCAACTCCATAAAGCCCGAATGAAGTTGCGTGTTTTGCTGGATAAGAAGGCATAGCTCGTCAATCGTCAGTTGCCAGTTTTTTTATCCTCACAAGATTCTGAGCTACGTGGGTAGCTGCTGGCCAATGGCGAAAATGAACGGTAAGAAGCAATAGAGAGGGAAGTTGTATGGAATGCCGAGCAGTAATTGATTCGTTGTCTGATTTTCTGGATGGCCAGACCATTCAGGCTTCGGTTAACGAAAAAGAAGAGCATCTGCCAATTCAAGAGCATCTGGAATCCTGCCCCGCCTGCCAGAATCTGAAACTGGAATTGATCGAACTTAAAACCGCCGCCCGCGAATTGCCGTTGCATACGCCGCCACAAGCTTTGTGGGTTCGTATAGCCAACACACTTGAAGCAGAATTGCCCGCTTCGGAACGCAAAACGCGAGAGGAATTTCCGAAGGAGACATGGTGGGATCGTTTCAAAGCCCGCCAGCTCACCTTCACGCTGCCGCAAATGGCCGGAGCAGGCGCTCTGGCAATGGCATTGATCGCTGTGGGAATTTACGGGCTTTCAGGTCAGTCGCCAAACACCGATCCGACCAAATTGAGTTTGACGGGAGTTCAAACGGCTTTTCTATCGGACGAAGATCAGATCAAAGCCGAGCTTAACCGCCGACTGGTTGAGGTCAACAAACTCAAAGCCAACTGGAACGCGCAAGCCCTCACCGATTTTGAGAAGCAATTGACACGAATCGAAGAGTCGTTGGAAAAGTGCCGAGCCGAGCTTCTGGCTAATCCCAACGACAAAGCTCAACAGCAATTGCTGCGCGGTTTGTATAACGAAAAGCGTCTGCTGCTGGAAAAGGCGGAGCAGCCAAAGCAGTAAAATTTCCTGCAAGGAAACTTAAGGTAGTGCGGCAAGCGACAACAAGCGTCATCTCGATGGCGACTGAATTGTCACTTGCCGCTCTGCTTTTGAAACATAGTCAAAATTGGCAAAATCTCAAGCATAGATAGCAGTTTGCGTCGAACAACGTTAAATGCCCCCCCGCCCAATTACTAATTCTCATAAGCAAACCACCAAGGGCGGGAAGGTGTTTCCCGAATCCAGCCCAACCGAACCATCTACAATGTTTGATAGTCTCTCCGCCATCAAGGCCGAAAACATTTTCGCGCGTTGGGCCAACCGCGCAATTACTATTTTCCTGATTCTTTTCGTGTTGTCAGTTCCGCATTCAATCGCAGGATCGCAAATCAGTCTGGGACTTGGGCTGATTGCTTGGATGATACGAGATGCCGCTTCGCGTAAATTTCATTTTGCTCGCACGCCGATTGACCTGCCGTTGGTCTGTTTCATTGGATTAACAATTCTGTCATCGGCTTTTTCGGTCGAACCCGGCGTCAGTTTGCCTAAGCTGAAAGGGCTGGTTCTATTCGCAACGGTTTACCTGCTGGCAACCAACCTGCGCCAAGCCGGAGTGCGCCTGCTGGCTGGTTTGCTGATCTTTTCGAGCCTGGCTGGCGTAGGTTTCAGTCTGATGGAAAAGCTGCAAGGGCGCGGTATGGTTATCGCTTCGATTCAAGCCGACAGCCCGCTGGTCGAAAGCAAGTTGCGCCCCGGAGATGTGATTTGGATGATCGCGCGTCATCGAGTGGCGTCGCCCGAAACTGCGGCAGCAATTATTCGTCGCCATCGCACAGGCGAAAAGCTGGAAGTTGAAGCTCTGCATGCGGGCGACCCGGTGCCAGCAACATTGACTGTAACTGATGAATTGAAAGCCAGTTCGAATCCGCTTGGTATTGTTGTCAGCGGTCGAACCCGTCAGTTTAGAGTTTCAGGTTTTTCGCGCCAGTTCCTGACTTACGCCGAACAGATGCAAATTCTGGCGATGTTGGCTTTCGGAGGCCTGCTGGTTGGAATTCTTCAGCTAAAAACCAGGTGGCTGTTTCTGTGTTTTATCTTGTTTGCCTTATTTGGCTCGGCGCTGGTGCTGACGGCTTCGCGGGCAGTGATTGCCTCTTTCATCCTGGCAATTCTGATCGTGGCAATCTGTGCAGGACGCCGAACCTTAATAATTGCTTTGATTGCGGCGATAACGCTAGGAGCTTTGGGCGTTTATGTGGTGACGTCGGCCAGACAGCAAATCATGACCAGCTTCAGCGACGACAGCACAGCTCGGCGTATCGGTTACATGCAAGCTGGCCTGCGAGTGATACCGCAACATCCGCTGTTGGGCGTAGGAATGGATTCGCACAAACTTCACTGGCAGGAATGGGGCTTCCCGGGCGAATACATCACTCACACGCATTCGACTCCAATTCAAATTGCGATGGATAGAGGCCTGCCCGCGCTGGCTTGTTACATCTGGCTGATTGCCGCAATGCTGGCCGTGGCGCTACGCGGCTTCAAACAAAAAAGCCAGCCTGAAGATCAAGCTGGCCTTTTTCACTCAAGCCTGTCGCTCGGAGTTTTCGGTGCAGTTATCGGCTTCTCTCTCAGCTCACTGACCAATTACAACTTCGGCGATTCAGAAGCGTTGACGATGCTGCTGTTTGTCGTTGGGCTGTTCCTGGCCGTCAGTAGGAAACAACTTTCAGCACAAGCCCAAACTTCTGTTACTTCTTAGTCGAACTATGCGGCGAAGCTTTGTAATGTTCGCGCAGCAAGTCGGCTCCGAAATCCCCGTTGAAGTCGCGCCAAACGGAGTGAATGTGATTGCCGTCGTTCTGTGTGTTGTCGTATTCGATCAGGAACGTCGGCCCTTGCAACCGGTAATAATGCAGATCGCCTTTATTCACTCCACCAGCCCAGGCGAAATAAATCTTGTCCATTCCTGCGCCTTTCAATTTCGCGCGACGCTCGACCGCCACATCGTCCAGCATTCTGGCCAGATACACGTCCAGCAATTGATTGAACAATTCCTTCTGCGTTTTGGTAAGTTGGGGATAGGCGATGCCGTCGGGTTTCAACGGATCAATCTTCAACTTGTTGACGGTCAGAATATCCCCAGGAGCTTTTTGATCGTAAATGGCAACGGCTTTCTGTTTGTCATCCAACGACGCAACCAGTGCTCGGCCTTTATCTTCTTCGCCAGCCAGGACACGCAAGCCTTTACGTTCGCCCTGTCGAACCTCCGCCGGATTCGTGCCAAAAAAGGCTGGCGAGTTGGCGATCAATTCACCTTTGACGACAGTAAAGTTCAGCGACATGTGATGGCCTTCAAAGCTCCAGGCCCAGCGATCACGCGCTCCAGGCGTGCCGTAAATTCCAACGTGATAAAGCTCGTGATCGCGCGGCCAGGTTCGTTTGGGGCCTTCGATCTCTCGCAGAACATCTTCGAGACTCATGATCGTCGTAGCTTTTTGATAACCGGCGGCGCTCAATCCGGTTCGCAAAAAATCCATCGCCAGCTTGCGCTGTGGTTCGGTCATTTCTTTCAACGGAAGACCTTTGCGTTCGTTGCGCGGAACGAAAAACCATTCAGTCCTTTTATCGCTGTCAAAATCAAAATGAGCTTTGGCTTTTTGCTCGGCATTGAGCGAAGCCAGAAATTTGTTTGCGCTGTCGCTCATCGCAGCAGCGGCGCGAATCTTGGCTATGGTTCCGACCAGCGAATAACCCACTATCAACGAGACAGCCAAACAGGAAAGGACGAGTGCAGCTAACCTGAGCGATTTCATATTAAGCCTCCGGAAGTTTTTTTATTGTGCGGATGATTGCCGTGATGATGGCGTATGCACTCTATTCGTCTTGGCCAAACCAGTCAAACAAAGTGTGGTCGAAAACCAAAACCAATTATTTATTCTCCCGCTCAATGAGCGAAGCCGCGGGTAAAAGCTGATTTCTGCACACCGTGTTTGTGGAATTTTTCTTGCGAATTCAAAACGCATGGCTTACTTTCCGTCTGCACTTATTCAGCAATCCTTGTAATGCCGAAAAAATAAAGCTCCGATGCGAAGTGGAAAGCCTACACAAAACGATGGACAG
>JAGNMH010000401.1 GCA_017991275.1 Acidobacteriota bacterium | reverse complement strand
CGCTCAGGCATCGAAGCAGCAATTCTCAGTTTGGCGAATTGAGGGGATGACCGGCATGTGTACCGTAGGTTGTCCAACCTGCGGAGTCTGGATTTTTGTATGATTTCGGTGGTAGGGAAACCGTCTCCTGTCACGATCCCGCAGGTTGTACAACCTACGGCACTGTCAAACTGAGAATTGCTGGCATCGAAGCGATCTCAAATTTCAAATCGGGAATTTCAAATTCCAGGCATCAAATGTTCAATCTTTCAGGACAAATCGCATTGGTCACCGGCGGCTCTCAAGGCATTGGCCGCGCCGTGGCTTTGACCCTGGCTGAACTCGGCGCTGACGTGGCCATCATGGCTCGCACGTTGGAAAAGTGTGAGGCCGTTGCCTATGAAATCAAGGCAAAAGGCCGCCGAGCCGCCGCCGTTCGGGGCGATATGGCCAGCGCCGAAGACATCAAAGCCGCCGTCGCCAAAGTTGGAGAAGAACTCGGCCCGATCTCAATTCTGGTCAACAACGCAGCCATCACCCGCGATGGTTTGATGCTGCGAATGAAACAGAACGATTGGGAAGAGGTCATCAACACCAACCTGACCGGAGTCTTTCTGATGACTCAGGCCATATTGCCTATGATGACCAAAGCCCGCAAAGGCCGCATCATCAACCTGACTTCGGTCGTCGCCCAAATGGGCAACGCAGGACAAGTCAATTATATTTCAGCCAAAGCAGGGCTGATCGGATTTACCAAAGCCGTTGCGCGTGAATATGCTTCGCGCAACATAACAGTCAACGCAATTGCGCCCGGTTTTATAGAAACGCCGATGACAGATGTGCTTGGCGAAACAGCGCGCAATGCGATGCTGGAACAGATTCCGTTAAAGCGACCCGGAACCGATCTTGACGTGGCTTACGCTGTTGCGTTTTTGGCCTCGGATGAGGCAGGCTATATCACCGGTCAGGTAATAAATATCAATGGTGGAATGTACATGTGATTGCAGGTTGCGGGTTGAAGAAATCCGCAATCTGCAATCCGCAATCTAAAATCACTACTTGGAGGAATTCATGGCAGAATCAATCGCGGATAAAGTTAAACAGATTATTGTGGACGAACTCGGTGTGGACGAAAGCGAAGTCACAGAAAACGCGCGGTTCATTGACGATCTGGGCGCGGACTCACTCGACACCGTCGAGTTGGTAATGCGCTTCGAGGAAGAGTTTGGAATCGAAATCCCAGACGAAGATGCCGAAAAGATTCAGAGTGTGGGCGACGCGTATCGTTACATTGACCAGCACAGCGGCAAGTAGGCCTATATCACTTGCATTAATTGGCTATTGCTACAGCAGAAATGAGCCACAGAAAGGCACACAACTTACAAAAGCCAGGCGAGTTCCGGGTTACTTTTGTGATGCAGTCGCCTTTTTGTGGCTGATTGTCTTTACAGATATTTCCGAAGGGGAAAGAAGTCGTGAGCAACGAAATAACCAAAAAACGTGTGGTCGTTACAGGTATTGGTCTGGTCAGCCCGCTCGGCAATACAGCCGAAGAAACCTGGGCTGGCCTGCTCGCAGGGCGCAGCGGGGTTGATTACATAGCGCGTTTCGATACCAGTCAGCACAAAGTCAAATTCGCCGCTGAAACCAAAAACTTCGATCCTGGAAAATTCATCGAAAAGAAAGAACTAAAGAAGATGGATTATTTCATCTACTTCTCCATTGCCGCGTCGAGAGAGGCCCTGGAAGATTCAGGCTTGAAGATCACTGAAGACAATGCCGAAATGATAGGCACTTACATCGGCAGCGGAATTGGTGGTTTCAGTGTCTTTGAACGTGAACACACCAAAATGCTGGAAGGCGGCCCTGACCGTATCTCACCGTTTTTTATTCCAGCCTCAATCGTAAATCTGGCCAGTGGATACGTTTCAATTTACAGCGGAGCGAAAGGGCCGAATTCGGCGACGGCAACGGCTTGCAGTTCCGGCGCGCACGCCATCGGGGACAGCTTCAGAATGATTGAGCGTGGCGATGCGCTGGCCATGATTTGCGGCGGTACTGAGGGCGCAATCACTCCGATGTCTGTCGGAGGATTTGCGGCGATGCGAGCTCTTTCGCTTCGCAACGATGATCCCCAACGCGCTTCGAGGCCATTTGACAAAGACCGCGACGGTTTTGTCATCGGCGAAGGCGCAGGACTTTTGGTTCTGGAGGAACTGGAACACGCTAAATCTCGTGGAGCAAAAATTTATGCCGAAATCGTCGGTTACGGCATGTCTGCAGACGCTTTCCACATAACCATGCCTGATATGGATGGACCTCGCCGAGTCATGCTGAAAACGATCAAGGACGCTGGCATTTCCACCGATCAGGTTGATTATATTAACGTTCATGGCACTTCGACCCCGGCAGGCGATGTCAACGAAACCAAGGCCATCAAGGCTGCATTCGGCGAACACGCTTACAAACTGGCGCTCAGTTCAACCAAGTCCATGACCGGGCATTTGCTGGGCGGAGCTGGTGGGCTGGAAGCAGGCATCACTGCTCTGGCGGTCCACAATCAAATTCTGCCGCCAACTATCAACTACGAAACACCTGACCCGGATTGCGACCTGGATTGCGTGCCGAACCAGGCGCGCCCGTCCAAAGTCAACTATGCCCTTTCAAACAGTTTCGGCTTTGGCGGAACCAATGCTGCATTGCTATTCAAACGCTACGATGGTTGAGTGAGCTTCCACCTATAAACGGAAAAACGAGCGAGCCTACACAATGGCTCGCTCTTCTTTTTCCGCTCATCTTGTGAACCAGGACAAAACACTCCGAAAAAAATCCGACTGAAATAATTACACTATTAGCAAAACTTCTTCAGCCCAAATTTCAGACAAATAAGACTTAAGTCTAATTTTACCAACATCTAGCTATTACCAGGGCTACTGGCATAGCCATTGCTCGCCGAGTGTTAGCCTTACGGTCAAAAGCCTGGATAACAGAATTAATGGGAGGACGATCAAAATGCCAGACCTACGGCAAAAAATCATGGTCGTGGAAGACGATCTAACATTGCGACTAACCCTGACAGAATTATTTCGTCTGCAAGGGTTTGCCGTCGTTACTGCAAGAGACGGCGACGAAGGTTATCTGCAGGCATTGGCTCACCAGCCCGATTTGATAGTCACCGATTTGCAAATGCCGATTCTGGACGGAATTGAATTGGCCCGGCTGATCCGCCGCGAGAGCGGCAAACTAAGTGGAGTTCCAATCATTGCCCTGAGCGGAAATCTAAGCGAGTTCAATTTGAATGAAAAGCTCGGCGCTGGAATTGACAGATTCGTTGACAAATCCCTCTTCGACAGCAAAAGCCTGATGGAATCAGTCAATCTACTATTGTCCAACAAAAATATGGCAGCCACAGTTTAGCCTTTGTTAGTAGGACTAATCTGGCATCACGTTCCAACTCAAACTTCATAAAACTCAGGATGAACAAACGGCAACAGCGCAAAAACGACTGCCGGTTCATACAAATCAAGCCTGCTCACCACTCCATCCGACAAAATCCCAATCGCGCCGTCCTGTTGTTTTGAATTCGAGCGGCCAAAAAAACGGTCATCGGCTTCGCCCAATTCAATTCCCTGTCGAACCAGTTCGGCAATTGGCTCTGGCAACAAAAACCGACCGGACTGTCCTCTGCCGATGCGGCCTTGCCGGTCAACAACAGCAATCCAGGCATAGGCCCACATCCCATCCTCAGCGTCCAAGGTTCCGCCTTCCACACCGACTCCGAATGCAGCTTCAGGAGTTTTTTCCAAAGCTTGCTGCGCGCGATTCAGCGCGCCTGCAAACATTTCGCCGTCAGATTCCGGTTGCGCGCTGACGCCGGAGTCAGTGTCTACTCCAACCGCGTAAGCCTGTGGCCAGAAAGCTTTTACAGCTTTAGAAACACAATTGATTTTGACAGGATTTTTAGAGCCGACGGCAAAAAGATATTCAGGTGACATAAACGGGATCAACAAGTTAAAGTTTGAGTTCAGATTCATAAACTAACACGGCATCATCAAGACTCACAAATTCAAGAAACTTCTATGACTTTGCTCAACCACGCTCCGCGTTTTACTGCCGATTCAGCAAGCCAGCTTGCACGACAACTTTATGGGTTCAACTCGACAGCTTCGACGCTGCCCAGCGAGCGTGACCAGAATTTTCTGCTGCTTGCTGAGTCTGGAGAAAAGTTCGTCTTCAAAATTGCCAACTCAACTGAAGACCGTGCGATGCTGGAAGCTCAGCAACAGGCAATAGCGCTTGTCGCCCATCAAGCGCCATTCTGTCCACGTATCGTGAGCACTCTGATTGGCGAAACAATTGCTGAAGTTCAAGCAAACGACACCAAGCATTTTGCCTGGCTAATCACTTATCTTGACGGAGTTCCGCTCGGTAGCGTTCGGCGACATTCCGACGAATTACTGCGCTCGCTTGGCGGTTGTCTGGGTCAGGTTGACCGTGCCTTAAGCAGCTTCGACCACCCGGCAATTCACAGAGATTTTCACTGGGATTTGGCCAACGGCTTGCGCGAAGTTCGCAAGTATCAATCGCTGATTGCCGATGCCGAGATGCGCCAACTGGTTAGCAAACAGGCTGACGATTTTGAACGCGACACAGCGCCACTGCTTCCAAAACTTCGCCGCAGCGCAATTCACAACGATGCGAACGATTACAACGTGCTGGTTGGGGGCGGCAAAGACCTTTACTCCCGCAATCAACAGGTTGTCGGCTTGGTAGATTTCGGAGACATGGTTTTCAGCTACACAGCAGGCAATCTGGCCATAGCAATTGCTTACGCCATTTTGGATAAAACCGATCCTCTGGCCGCAGCCGCGCAAATCGTCTCTGGTTACAATTCAGAATTCGCTCTGACAGAGGACGAGATTGCCGCACTATTCGAATTGGTCAAATTGCGGCTGTGTGTCAGCGTTTGCATGGCCGCACATCAGCAACAGCAAAAGCCTGACGACGAATACCTGGGAATCAGCCAACAACCGATTCGCAACACGCTGCCGCGCCTGGCCGCGATTCATCCGCGCTTTGCCGAAACCACCTTCCGCCAAGCTTGCGGCTTGAAAGTGTTCAGAGTTCCGCCTTTAGGCGGTCTTAACAACCAAAACCGACCGCCTAAAGGCGGAACTATGAACTTTGCTTCCGTGATTGACGCTGACTTGCGAACCGAGCCATTGATCGTGTTCGATCTGAGCGTCGGCAGTTCCCTGCTCAGCGGCGATGCTGAAGAAAACTCCGAACCCAAATTGACTGAACGCCTGTTCGGTTTGATGAAGTCCGCCAACGTCAGGGTCGGCGTAGGCCGTTACGACGAAGCGCGAATGCTTTACGTCACCCCGCTGTTTGCCGCCGACGCTCGCACGGGCGAAGCGCGAACCGTTCATCTGGGAATTGATTTGTTCGTTGAACCCGGCTCAGCGGTTTATGCGCCGCTGCCTGGCCAAGTCCATGCGTTCAACAACAACGCCGCCGAGTTGGATTATGGGCCGGTCATCATTTTGAAACACCGGATTAATGAGCAAGAGTTCTTCACGCTATATGGCCACCTGAGCGAAGACTCGTTAGAAGGTTTGAGCGTCGGCCAGTCAATCGCGACTGGTCAGCAAATCGCATCAGTCGGCGCTCCGCCGACCAACGGCAACTGGACACCGCACCTGCACTTTCAA
>JAGNMH010000400.1 GCA_017991275.1 Acidobacteriota bacterium | reverse complement strand
AACCGGCGTAACCCAATACGAATTCGCCCGAATGCGATTCGCCCATATAGTAAATCTGCGCGCTGACCAGTCCGACTCCAACTTGCGCGGCTCGGCGAACTATCTCTTCATCGCCGAGTTCGGTTTGCAATCTGACCATCACATGCATTCCGGCGTTTTCGCCGACGATTTTTAAGCGGTCTTCAAAATGTTGATTCAGCGAGCGCACCAGAGCCTGTCGCCTTTTGTCGTATAGCGTTCGCATTCGCCGCAGATGACGTTCCAGATGGCCTTCCGAGATGAAATCAGCCAGCGCCAGTTGTTCCAAAGTTGGCGTTTGGCGGTCGGCAATCCATCTGGCTCGCGTAAAAACCCGTGTCATTGATTCCGGCACGACCGCATAACCGATTCGCAAAGCAGGAAAAAACACTTTGGAAAACGTGCCGACGTAAATGACGCTGTCGCCGCCAGACAGACCCTGAAGCGCGGGAATCGGGCGGCTGTCGTAACGGAACTCGCTGTCGTAATCGTCTTCGATAATCATCGCGCCCGTTCGTTCAGCCCATTTCAATAGCTCCAGCCGTCGGGTCAGAGGCAACACCGCTCCGGTCGGAAACTGGTGCGAAGGCGTGACGTAAATCAACTTGGCTTTGCCTGCCGACTTCCCTGCCAATCTTTCGACCACGATTCCGTGCTCATCAACCGGAACCGGCAACAGCCTCGCTCCCTGAGCCAGAAAAGCCCGACGCGCTCCCAGATAACCAGGGTCTTCGACGGCCACAGTGTCTCCGCGGTCAATCAGCAACTTGGTGACAAGATCAATTGCTTGTTGAGAACCGTTGATGATGACAATCTGATCCGTTGTGCAATTAACCGCGCGCGAACGCCCCAGGTAGCTGCAAATCGCCTGTCGCAATTTCGGGTTGCCACGCAAATCCGTCGCGTAATCCAGCAATTCGGCGCGGTCGGTTCGGCAATGCCTAAGCAGCAAACGTCGCCATTCCATCATGGGGAATTCTTCCAGCGCGGGCCGACCCGTTTTGAAGTTGATCGGCAAATCCCGCTCAACGGCTTCCAGCAACGATGAATCGTCCAGAGTTTTTCCATAACGCGACAGCCTGCCAGTCGGCGAAGCGTGCAAAGTAGTCGAGAAACTTGCGGCTTTGACCGGAGCGGTTTTAAGCAAATCATCAGGTAATTGAGCGCAAACCCGCGTGCCGGAACCTGTGACGGCTTCCAGATAGCCTTCGGCAATCAACTGCTCGTAACCAAGCGTGACCGTCGCCCTGGAAACTCCTAAGCTGGCAGCCATTGCGCGAGTCGAGGGAACTCGCTCGCCGGGTTTCACGCGACAGGATAAAATTGCGCGCCGCAACTCTTCATAAAGCTGACGGTGCAACGGTTCGGACGAACGATTGTCGAGCGTGATTGCGAGTTCCATAAGTGGATTTCCGTGCCAGTACCACGCGCGGTAGCAATCGGGTTTTCTCCGCCCAACGCCCCTTGCTGGTCGCGATACTGAGCTTAAAAAGTGGACTGGCATCTCAACATAAAATTGGCTCTTGGACAAGTCCACTCTTGAACGTATTTATTTGTTCGTTATGACTCAATTTAAGCAAACAGCGAATACAACTCTGAAACGATTGCCGCAACGCGGAGAATTCGACCGCAAAGCCGTTTACCAAATTCTGGACGAGGCCCTGGTTTGTCACATCGGGTTCGTTATTGACGGTCAGCCTTTCGTTATACCAACCAGTTATGGCCGGGTCGGCGACACGCTTTACGTTCACGGTTCGGCGGCCAGCCGTATGATGCGAACTCTGGGCGGCAAGGTTCCGGTTTGCATCACCGTCACGCTGATTGATGGACTGGTGTTGGCGCGTTCGGCTTTTCATCACTCGGTCAATTACCGCTCAGTGGTAGTCTTCGGTCAGGCTGAACTGATCGCGGACGAACCTGGCAAGATGGCTGCGTTGGCAGCCATCACTGAGCACATAGTTCCTGGGCGATGGGCGGAAGTTCGCGAACCGAACGCCCAGGAACTGAAGGCGACGACCGTGCTGATGGTTCCGCTGGAAGAAGTTTCGGCCAAAGTCCGCACCGGCGACCCGAAAGACGACGATGAAGACATGGCTTTTCCGGTCTGGGCTGGCCAATTGCCGCTGCGATTGACGCCCGGCGAGCCGATCAATGATTCGCTGCTTGCTGCTGGAATTGAAGTGTCTGATTCTGTCCGCAACTACAAAAGACCTTATAGCGGTTTGCAATTGCATGCGACGTGTCAGTAGCCCGACCGTAAGGAAGGGCTGGCTCCACAATCAAGCCCTTCCTTACGGTCGGGCTACTGACACGAGGTCGCAATCATCTGCAAGTCGCTATAACCCTGAAGGAGAAAAAATGACTCAAGCAGAAAGACAGGAATTGATTGATCGTTACGCCGACGGTTACAACGAAGTCACGCGCGCGCTGGAAGGATTTCCGACCGACAAACTGACCGCGCACTTGATCCCCGGCAAATGGAGCGCCGCCGAAATCATTCACCATCTGGCCGACAGCGAGATGATGAGCGCCATTCGTTTACGCCGTTTGCTGGTCGAAGACAATCCGGCAATTCAAGGTTACCCCGAAGCCGTTTATGCCGAACGACTGGTATACAACACGCGCGATATCGCCCCGGCGTTGGAGGCTTTCAAAGCCGCAAGAGCCACCACGGTTCAACTGCTTGAAAAAATGAACGAAGAAGATTGGCAACGCAAAGGGACTCACAGCGAAAGCGGCGCTTATGGTACAGAAATCTGGCTGGGCAATTACGCTGCTCACGCTCACGATCACGCCGGGCAGATTCGTCGTCTGCGCGAAGCTATCTAATCGAATCGGTACTGCGACCGGTAGGGAGCATCCGCCACAGAAGACCCGCTTGCTTCGACGCGCGGTACTGACTCTGCAAGTCAGTACCGCGCGTCGAAGCAAGCGGGTAATCACTAAAACAAGAGAAACTTATGACCAAACCACAAGAAACTGAATACGCAGCTTATTACGGCAAATACGTTTCGCTCGTGCCGGATGGAAACATCGTGGACACGCTGACCACGCAACTCAGCGAAACGCTGGCCGCCTGGCAAGCAGTTCCCGCTGACAAAGCCGAGCATCGTTACGCGCCTGGCAAATGGTCAACGAAGGAAATGATGGTTCACGTGATTGATACCGAACGAGTCATGGCTTATCGAACATTGCGCATCGCTCGCGGCGACAAAACTCCGCTGCCGGGATTCGATCAGGACGTGTTCATGGCTAACACTGAATGTTCTGCGCGAAGCATTGCCGATCTGGCTGACGAATTTGAAGCCGTTCGCAAATCCAGCCTGCATTTGTTTCGACACCTGACAGATGCCGCCTGGCAACAAGTCGGCACGGCCAGCGACAATCCGATCAGCGCACGAGCGTTGGCTTACATCATTGCCGGCCACGAGCTTTACCATCAGGAAATTCTGCGAGACCGTTATCTGGCTTGAAGCCTTATGGCAAAAGTAATTGACGGCATTTCATCTGAAATTCGTGGCGAATGGGCGCACATTGGTTTGGCCGAAGCCTTTCAGCGGCTGGCGTTGGCGGCTCCGGCCAGATCGTTGGCGTTGTTTGAACACGGCACGTTGCAGGTGAAGTTCTACATCCCGCGCGGAGCCAACGACGAATTAATTGATCCGCAAACTCCGCACACGCGCGATGAACTGTATGTGGTCGCGCGTGGCGCAGGAATGTTTTTCAACGGAGAAACTCGCCGCAAAACCGAAGTCGGCGATTTGATTTTCGCGCCAACCGGCAAGGCTCATCGCTTTGAAAATTTCACCGAAGATTTTGCTGTGTGGGTGATGTTTTACGGCCCGGAAGGTGGGGAAGCTGGCGGAGAGGAAATTTCCGGCTGAGCAGCTTCAACGATTTTTCGCCCGTTGAAAGCCTGCACAAATCCAGCCACGTCGAAAGCTTCGACAACTCCGGCGCGGCGCACATCCAACGGAAGCTGAGTTTGAAAGCGGCCAAGATCGAACCAGTTTTCCAATTGCTTCCAACGACGACGAAGACTGATCCGAACCTGCTCGGCAGTAAATTCAAGCGAAGCCGCTGGCAGCACACCTCTGACGGTCAGGTAAATGTCTCCGGCGTCAGCAACGCGCACACGATACAGCGTTTCCATCAAATCGCCCAAAACCATTCCCCAAGCGTCGCCCGCACAATGAAACAGCGTAGTGGTCAGCGACGGCAATTCGTTTTTCTCTTCGTCTTCTTCGCTTTCAATCGTCCTCGCCAGCGCATTGGCATCGGCGGCACGCGGCACGCCGAGTTCAGCCGCCACAGCCTGAGCCAACGCCGGAGCCATTGGCCGCCACGCCGCTCGCAATCGCGGAACTTGAGCCGCCGCATCGGCATCGGCTGCGCGAACCATCAACTTGCGCCCGATCATTCGAGACACCTGTCGCGCGTGACCGCCGAACAGCATCGCTTCGCCGGGCGAAATGGCGCGTTCGATTTCGCCGATTCTGCGCCCGGTTTCTTCTTCGATCACTTCAACCGTGCGGCGGCTGACATCCATTAGGTTGGTGTAAATCGCGCGCTGTTCAAACAACTCCTGCCACGCCGATCCGGGCTTCAACACATTTCTTTCAGAAGCGTTGAAAAACTGCTTCGCCAGCAGGTGCTCGATAATCAGATCGTAAAGCGTTTTGGAAATCAGCGGCGCGCCCGCAGGCGTGGCAAAAAGTTGGTAAGCGGTTTCGGGATCAATCTCTCCCAGCCGGTTCTGTTTAACGTAAGAACAAAGCTGTTGCACCACGACCGACGGGCGAAAGAAATACGACGGAGAAACAAGATCGGCTCCCGATTCAGCTAGACGAACGAAGACTCTGAACATCGCGCGCTCCAATTGATGCCGGGCGCAACACACCACAGCCGTCCGAGCTGTACGGCGATTGCCTCGACCGATGCGTTGCAAAAAAGCGGCAGTGTCGCCGGGCGCTCCGACCAGAACAACCAGGTCTACGTCGCCAATATCAATCCCAAGCTCCAGCGTCGAAGTGGCAAAACACAGCGCAGCTTCAGCGTGAGCAAATTCGCTTTCCACCGCTCGGCGCACAGAAGCGGCCAGGCTGGCGTGATGGACAAAAACGCGGCCTCCAAACGGCGAGCCGGGTTTCAAGCGATAAGCCCACTGCTCACATTCGGCTCGGCTGGTGCAAAACGCCAGCACCTTTTTGACGCCACGCTGCTTCAATCCGGCAAAAAGCGAAACCAACGTTTCGGCGTCGTCCAGGTCAATCAACTCAGCGTCAATCGCTCTCTGCCCGGCCACTTGGATGACTTCAGGGTTGAGGAAATATCGCGCGGCTACCGAAGCCGGATCGCTGATAGTCGCTGACAGCGCACAAAACTGGAGCTTGGCGCTGGCGGTGTCGCCTCGCTCCACGGCGTACCGCTTCAACCGGCGCAACCGATTGAGCAGGATTCGCAACTGATCTCCGCGCGGCGTGTTGTCCAGGATGTGCAATTCATCAATCACCACCGCTCGCAGGTCCTTGAAAATGCGCGGCATGGTGGTCATCAACGAATCGAAGGATTCAGGCGTAGTCAGCAGCAAATCAGGCGGGCGGCTGGAACTGATGGCAGGTTCGTCGCCGGTTTTGACCTGTAACCGCAATGCCAGTTTTCCAACGACTGCTGTAAAC